>VGLH01000133.1 GCA_016866785.1 Candidatus Poribacteria bacterium | reverse complement strand
CAGCGCGTCCGCTTGGAGCGCCATCGGTTTCTCCATGGCAAACGGCTGCGAGCGTTCCACGAGCAGACGGGCGAGGTCGAGCATCCGCCAGTGCGGTGCGAAGGCGAGAGCGAGATCGACCGTCTCCCGGTCGAGCAAGTCCGCTGCCGTTGCAAAGGCTCGGCATCCGAGTGAACGGGCGAGCTCCTGTGCGCGAGGCAGATCGGCGTCACTCACCCCGACGATCTCGGCGTCGAGCGGTCGCAGCGCATCGACGTACATCGGCACGTGCCAGTGGTCGATCTCGAGCAGGGCGACTCGGAGGGACATCGGTCTGCATCCCGCGCTGCGTGTCGAGCCAGCGCTAGTCCAGATCAGACTGCTCCGTCATTGAGGGGCTCGCCGGTTCCATGCCGGGAACCAGCGGCTCGTCCGTCGGTGGAGTCGGCTCGGACTTGTAGCCGCATTCCTTGCGGTAGCACAAGTTGTACTGCCGCGTCTTCGTCCGGCGCACTGTCAAGAACGGAGCGCCGCACTCAGGACATGGGACGCCCGCGAGCGGCGGATCCCAGGCAGCGAAGTTGCACTTCGGATACGTGCTGCAGCCGAAGAACACCTTTCCGCGACGGCTTGTGCGTTGCAGCAGTGTGCCGCCGCCGCAGTCCGGGCACTTCACGCCGGTATCCACGGGTTGCGACGGCGAGGGACCCGTTCCCGGAAGCTGAGCCGTGTTCGCGCAGTCCGGGTAGCCCGAGCAGCCGAGGAAGAACCCGAACCTGCCCCACTTGCGAGCCATCGGGCGACCGCACTGGTCGCACGTCTCCTGGGTGACGGTCTCCATCTGCTTCCGCACCGCGTACATGCGGTCGGGCGCGCCATCGAGCGCGGTCGTGAACGGACCGTAGAACTCGCGCATCAGCTCAATCCAGTCGCGCTTACCTTCCTCGACGGCGTCCAGCTCGGATTCCATGTTCGCGGTGAACTGGACGTCCAGGATGTTCGGGAAACTGGCGATCAACATCCGCGTGACCACCTCGCCCGTATCGGTCGGGAAGAACCTGCCGCGTTCCTTGCGCACGTAGTTGCGGTCTTGGATCGTCGAGATGATCGCGGCGTACGTGCTCGGTCGACCGATGCCCTGAACCTCCAGCGCCTTCACGAGAGACGCCTCCGTGTATCGGGGCGGCGGTTCCGTGAAATGCTGCCGTGGCAGCAGGTCGAGCAGCGACAGCTTGTCGCCTGCCTTCACGTCCGGCAGGGGCTGCCGGTCGTCGCTGTCGTTCGCGGTGTCCTCGTCCGTCTCGAGGTAGACGGTGCGGAACCCGGCGAAGCGAAGCACGCTGCCAGTGGCTCGGAACGTGTAGGGGCCCGCGGCGATGTCGATGGTCGAAGTATCCATGATGGCGTCTGCCATCTGGCTGGCGATGAAGCGCTTCCAGATGAGATCGTAGAGCTTGTACTCGGCGTCGCCCAAGTGACCGCGGAGCGAGTCGGGCGTTCGTCGCGGGTCTGTGGGTCGGATCGCCTCGTGGGCGTCCTGCGCGCCCTTCCTGCTGGCGAACCGCCGGGTCTGCGACGGCACGAGCTCCTTGCCGTAGGCTTCACGGATGAACGCTCGTGCGACGGAGAGGGCTTCCTCTGCGACTCGGGTCGAGTCGGTTCGCATATAGGTGATGAGCCCAGTCACGTCGGAACCGATGTCGACGCCTTGGTAGAGCGTTTGGGCGACGCCCATTGTCCGGGCGACAGTCATCGAGAGCTTGCGCGAGGCTTCCTGCTGGAGCGTGCTCGTCGTGAACGGAGGCGCTGGCGACTGCTTCCGCTGCTTCTGCGTCACCTCCTTGACGACGAAGCTTTGCTGTCGGGCGTTATCGGCGATGCTTTCCGCACGGCTCGAATCGATCCCGAAGCCGTAGGTGCCGAACTCGGGCTTCTCGTCGCCGATTCGGAAGAGCTTGGTGTCGAACGTGACATCCTCGCGGTCCGCCAGCGTCGCCGTGATCGTCCAGTATTCTTCGGGTCGGAAGGCGCGAATCTCGTTCTCGCGGTCGCAGATGAGACGCACCGCGACGGACTGGACGCGTCCCGCGCTCAACCCCTTGCCGACATGCCGCCACAGCATCGGGCTGATCTGGTAACCGACGAGCCTGTCGAGGACGCGGCGCGCCTGCTGCGCGTCCACTAACTGCTGGTTGATGTCACGCGCGTCGGCGACGGCTCGCCGCACGGCATCGGCGGTGATCTCCTGGAACTCGATCCGGTGGATCGGCTTCTTGGTGGATCGCAGCTCATGAGCGACGTGCCAGCAGATGGCTTCCCCTTCGCGGTCGGGGTCGGCGGCGAGGAGAATGTCGTCGCTCGCCTTGGCGGCTGCCCGCAGCTCAGAGAGCACTTTGGACTTTCCCTCGATCACCTCGTACTCGGGCTCGAACCCTTGCTCGATATCGACTCCGAGCTTCTTGCGAGGCAGATCGCGGACGTGTCCACGCGTCGCCTTCACGACGTAGTCGTTCCCTAGGATCTTGTGGATCGTGGTGGCTTTCGCTGGCGATTCGACAATGACGAGTCTCTTCGGCATGAAACCTTCCTGCTGCTCGTACGCGATTCCGGCGCTCATCCGTCGCACACACATGGGTTAGGTACGCGACGGGGCCCTGTCATTCACGAAGTCGAGAATCTCTATCAGAACGGATCGTAGCTCGTGGCGGGGTACGACCGCGTCGAGCATGCCGTGTTCCGCCAGCGACTCGGCGGACTGGAGCCGAGGGGGCATCTTCTCGCCAATGGCGGCTCGGGCGCGTGGACCCGCGAAGCCGATCATCGCTCCCGGTTCTGCGATGATGATGTCCCCCAGCGATACGAAGCTCGCCGCAGACCCGCCCATCGTCGGATGTGTCGCCACGGCGATGTAGACGAGCCCTGCCCGATGATGCCGCATGACTGCCGCGCTCGTCTTCGCCATCTGCATCAGGGCGATCGTGCCCTCCTGCATGCGCATGCCGCCGCCTGATGCGGACACGATGATCACAGGAAGCCCCGCCTCCACGGCGAGCTCGAAACACCGCGTGACCTTTTCACCGGCGACGGAGCCCATGGTTCCCATGATGAAGTTGGCGTCGGATACGCCGATGACCACTCGGTTCGACCCGATCGATACGTAGCCGGTTAGCACTTCGCTCGATAGACCGGTGCGTTCGCGGTCGGCGCGCAACTTCTCCTGATAGCCGGGGAAGCCCAGCGGATCGACTGAGTAGAGGTCGGCGCCGAATTCATCGAACGAGCCTTCGTCGGCCAGGCTGTCGAGGCGCTCCCGCGCAGAGAGCACGTGGTGGAAACCACATTGCGGGCAGACTCGCGCATTCCGCTCGAGCTCGTCAGCCACCAGCTCAGAGGAGCATCCACGGCAGGCAATGCGCGGTGACGGGTTCGACACGGCTTTCTCCCACTGCCTTCAGACGCGACCGGCGCTTCAGGCGACCTCTGGCGCGGGGAAGTCTAGTCCACAGCGATTCGAGTTTTCAAGCCGAGGGAACGAGCATCCGCTTGCGATCCGCGTGTCGGCGCGGTTACGATGGAAGTGGCGGGACAGCTCCTGGGCGCGCTCAGGATGCTCCACCGTCCGCCTTTGACGAGACGGGTCACGATGAAAGCAGACGATACTCGGGCCGCCGACGGACATGCGGTTCGCGCCAGTGACGTCGCGAGCGTCGTCGTGCGAGACAGCCTGCCCTCCGTCTTACTGGGCTTGGCCATCCTCTACACGCTGCTGGCGCCTACCCATTACCTCGTGCTGACCGGGACGATTCGCTCGGTGATGGTGGTCGTCGCGGCGGCTTCGGCTGTGTGGTGCTGGGGGGCGTGGGTTGCGCTACGTCGGCAGGAGCTTCCCCCGAGGTTCGCACACGTCGGGGCGGCGGCGGCGGCATCCATCGTGCTCGTCAACTCGACACTGCATCTCACCCTGTCTGCGGATCCGGCACAGACGGGCAACCTGCTTCTGTTCATCGTCGGCATCGGGTTCCTATTCCTGTCGACGCCGTGGCTCATTGGGATGCTCGCGGCGACCGTGTTGTGCTGGATTGGCGCGTTCGTTGCCGTGGGGCAGCCTTCCGGATGGTCGCGTGAGGGATTCGCCATCGGTATGGCGACACTCCTTGCCGTGGTCATCCACCGAGCCCGCCTGGCATCGGTCCGCAGGCTGCAGGCTGCTCGCGAGCAGCTTGGGCGCACCTCCGCGGATCTCGACCGGGCGCTGACGATGACCCGGCAGAGCGGAGCGCGATTTCGACGACTCGCCGACGCCAGCGCCGAGGGCGTGCTCATCCACGAGAGCGGCACCATCGTCGACGCAAATGAGGCCGCGCATGCCATGTTCGGCGCCAACTACGGCGAGCTCACGGGCATGCGCCTCGTCGATCTCGTAAGCCAGGAGGCACACGAAGACCTGGCGCGCACCATGCGAATGCAGTCCAGTGATTGGTTGCTTGTCGATGGAAAGCGCGGGGACGGCATCCTATTCGCCGCTGAGGTGCGTCACCGTTCCATGCCCGATTTCGGCGGTTCGGCTCAGGTGACGACGATCCGCAACATTTCCGAACGGCTCCATGTGGAGGAGGAAAGGCAGCGTTTCTTCACGCTGTCGCTTGACCTGTTCTGCGTTGCCGGTTTCGATGGGTTCCTCAAGCGCCTGAACCCGGCGTGGATCGAAGCCACCGGGTACACGGAATCGGAACTCCTGACTCCGCCGTTGATGACGTTCATACATCCAGACGACCGGGAGGTCGTCAACGGCGCCTTTTCGCAGTCGGCAGGAAACGAAGCCGCCGCCCAGTTCGAAAGCCGCTTCATCCGAAAGGACGGCGCGATCCGTTGGCTGTCGTGGGTCGCCAGACCGTACCCCGCCGAGGGACTCATCTACGCCGTCGCGCGGGACATCACGCAGGCGAGGCGCGACGAGGAAGAACGTCGGCGGATCATCGCTGGTGTGAGAGCGCTGCTGTGGCGAGCCGACGTGCGCCGCGTCAACGGTGGGTTCGATTGGCAGCTTTACTTCCCCGACCCAGTGGCGGCGCAACGGTTTCTGCCCATCGACCAGTCCGATGGAGTTGACTACGCTCAAGCGTGGGCGCGGAGCACGCCGCCGGAGTACCGGCGGAGGATGGACGAGCTGGCGCAGCAGGCATTTCGTGAAGGATGGACGCATTACTCGCAGAAGTATCCGTGCCTGCTGGCTGACGGACGCACGCAGTGGCTGAACGAGGACGTGTGGGTGGAGCCTGTGGCGGACGACGAGTGGCAACTCGTCGGCGTGTGTACCGACATCACGGAGCGCAAGGTCGCGCAGGATTCGGAGCGCCTCGCCAATGAGCGGATACGCGCGATCATGGACTACGCGATCGATGCCATCATCACGATCGATGAACAGGGCACGATCATCGGAGCCAACGCTGCTACGACCACGCTCTTTGGCTACTCGGAATCCGAGCTGATTGGGACGAACGTCTCGCTGCTGATGCCGGCTGCTTACCGACCGAAGCACTTGGCGGCGATCGCCCGCTACCTATCGACACGGGTGCCCCACGTGATTGGGAGGATGACCGAGGTCGAAGGGCAGCGCAAAGGCGGCGAGACATTCCCTGTCGAACTCACGATTGCCGAGATTCGGTCAGGACCGCAGCGCCTGTTCACCGGCATTGCGCGCGACGTCACCCAGCGCCGACGCGCTGAGGACGCACTGAGAGAGAGCGAGGAGCGGTATCGTGATCTGTTCGAGAACGCCCAGGACCTGATTCAGAGCGTTCTGCCAGACGGGAGTTTCGACTACGTCAACCGCGCATGGCGCGACGCGCTTGGATACGGAGACGATGACGTCGCGTCGATGAATATGATGGACGTCATCGCGCCGGAGCATCGGGAGCATTGCCTCGACCTGTTTCGCAAGGTGATGGCGGGGGCGTACCTGGACCACGTCGAAGTGGACTTCGTAACAAAGAGCGGCGCTCGTATCTCGCTCGAGGGAAGCGTCAACTGCCGGATGGTCCGGGGGAGCCCGGTTGCGACGCGTGCCATTTTCCGCGACATCACGGAGCGGAAGGCGCTGGACCGCATGAAGGACGAGTTCGTGTCGACCGTCAGCCACGAGCTCCGCACCCCGCTGACGTCCATCTTTGGCGCTCTCGGGTTGCTCACGGGCGGGGCGGCGGGAGAGCTCGGCGACACTGCCCGGAAGATGCTAGACATCGCCTACTCCAACGCCGAACGGCTGATACGTCTGGTCAACGACATCCTGGATATGCAGAAGCTGGCATCGGGCGGTATGGAGTTCGACTTCCGCCAGTGGTCCGTCAGCCAGATCGTCAAAGATGCAATCGAGCAGAACCGTGCGTACGCGGACCGGTACGGCGTGTTGATCACCTGTGCGGACGCAACGACTTCGTCAGACGTGCGCGTCGACCGAGATCGTGTGCTCCAGGTCATGGCGAACCTGTTGTCGAATGCTGCGAAGTTCTCGCCGGAGGGCGGGACGGTAGCGGTTGAGGTGTTGTCGTCGGACTCGCGCGTGACCGTCCGCGTTTCCGATTCGGGCCCGGGCATCCCAGAGGAGTTCCAGAGCCGCATCTTCCAGCGATTCGCTCAGGCAGACTCGTCCGACTCGCGCGCCAAGGGAGGCACGGGACTAGGTCTGAGCATCGTCAAGGCGATCGTGGATCGGCTGGGAGGCGAAGTCGGCTTCGAGACCGAAGCGGGAGTGGGCACGACATTCTACTTTGCTCTGCCCTCCGCCGGGACGGCGCTCCACGCGCCATCGCGCCAGGAAGGAGTCGATCTCCGCCGCCACGTGCTCATGTGCTCGTCGGACGAGAACGTCGTAACGTTTCTCACCGACGTGGTCGAAGCCCACGGCATGACGGCGCACGTCGTGGCGACCGCCAAAGAGGCGCGCGAGCAGCTTATGCGTCGCGACTACACGGCGCTGATCCTCGACATCGTTCTGCCCGACCAGTCCGGTGTGGACCTCCTGAGGCGGATCCGCAGCGACGAGCGCACGAGGAGGCTGCCGGTGGTCGTCGTCTCCGCGACGACCGACGAAGCCAAGCGACTGAGCAACGGCGGGGCGGTCGAGATTGTCGATTGGATCCCGAAACCGATAGAGCATGCGCGACTTGCAGAATCTGTGCGAGAGGCGGCTAGAAGGCGTTCGGTGTCGAAGCCTCGCATCCTCCACGTCGAGGACGATGGAGACGTGCTCCAGGTTGTCGCGGCGGTCCTCGAGGGAACCGATGTGACGTTCGCCACAACGCTGCGCGAGGCGCGCGAACTCTTGGCGTCCGAGGAGTTCCATCTCATCTTGCTGGACATCGCGATGCCGGACGGGTCGGGGTTCGAGCTCTTGCCGGAGGTCGCTGAGCGAGCCCCAGAAATGCCGGTCATCGTGTTCTCGGCAGGTGACGTCGGCACGGACGACGCGGCTCGCGTGGCTGCGTCGCTCGTCAAGTCGCGGACGACGAATGAGCAGCTTGCGAGCGTCGTGTGGGACGTCCTCTCCCCGCGCGCAGATCCCGGGTCCCGCCTGGCGGAAGGCGCGTAGGCAGGCTGGTCGATGGACGTATTCTTCGGCGAAGCCAAACCAGAACGCCGCAAGCGCTGGGCGTTGATCGGTGCGAGCGCGCTTGCGGCTGCGGCGCTCATCGCGGCCGGCGTGATGGCGCTCCGCAACGTCATGTCGCGCGAGGTCGATCCGTTCCGTCTGGCCCTCGACGAGAAGATCGCCGACGCCGAGATGGTACTGTCCTACGAGATCACGGCAGGCCGCACCGTCCGCATGTCGCTGTTTCCGTCGGACACCGAGATCAAGCTGATCACGCACGTTAACGTTCCGCGGCCCGCGCAGAACGACAACCGGCGCACCTACCTCTACGCGCTCCTGCTGGAGCTCCGGACGGCGAAGAACGAACTCGTGTGGCGTCGCGAGTACTGGGAGAAGACCCAAGCGACCAAGCACACGATGCCGGATGGGCTCGTGCCGTGGGAGACAGCGCTCTACGTCACGTCGCGCGATGTGATGCCGTCGGACAACCGCATGACGTCGCTGAACCCTACCAGTCGGTTGCCGGTGCCCATTGATTTCGTTGTCCGTGCCGGCGGCTATCCGCGTGGAACGCCCCGACTGATCGTCGACGGACGGTCGGCGACTGTGCCGATATCGGACCAGCGGGCAGCGCGATTCCGGATAGACCGAGTCCGGCTTGGGCGGCGAGAGGTGGCGCATTCAACGTGGCTGGCTCCGTTCTGTACATGAACCGTGAGCCCATCGATGGACGGCAGGTTGCCGGTCGTCTGTTCGCGCGACCGTGGTTGAGCGACACGCAGGTCGCGGAGCCCGTGGTTCCTGCCGAATCGGTGAGCCGCTGGCTCGCGGTCACGCCGACACCTGAGGAGTGGTTGCGGATCCCACAGCTCGGGGGTGGGCAGGAGCGCGTGATCCGCATGTTGGTGCGGCAACCGGTAGGCGCAACGCCGGGCGACGTGTCGTGGCAGTTCGTCGCCGAGTCGTCCGATGCAGGCTACGGAATGGCTCCGATCCCACCGATGCCGCCTGCCGACGTCCGAACGGACTCCGACGACGGAGCGCGTGCGGCACAGCGAGTGACCGATGCCGCGACATGGTATGTCGCTGTCCCGCCAAACGCCGACGCCATTCGGTTGAGCAGCTCATCCCACGTCCATCTGTCGCTGGACCTCGCCGACGCGGCGCAGGTGCGCCGCATGTATCGTCGCACCAACGACGTAACGCCGCAGTTCGCTGTCGAGATACCCTCATCTGAGCCGTCGATGTGGTCTAGCATGACACTGGACCCGGATGTGCAGAACACAGCGCTGCTGAGAGCGTCACGACCCTTGTACCGACTGCGCGAGGAACTCGCGGCGGGCGGCGGTGCAGATGATCCCGCGGTCGGGCTGGGGGCTGACGTCGGCACGTCGGACTCGGATCCCGGTTCTGTGCGCGCCGTTGCGCCAGTGGGCAATCGCATTCTGCGGCGCAAATCGTCGAACCTTACGAAGCCGGGTCCGCTGCGGAGGTCGTCCCAGGCTCTATGCGGAGCTCACCCCTGGCGTGGGGTTCCCATGAGCGTCGATTCACGGCAAGCGCTCGACCTGGAGACCGTGGAGGATATCGCGGTTGTCTATGTGCAGGAATCCGGCGACGGCGCGATGCAGCCGGCGTCGCTCGAAGTGCTGGTCGATGGCGGGCCCTCTGGCGCGTCTCCACTGATGCACCCCGTCGGGCGTGTGTCCGTCAAGGGAATGGCGCCCGGGAGCCGGACGCTGGAGGCTCGGATACGCAGCGCTTCGGATCATGGCGCAGGCTGGCGCATCTACGCGAATCGGGTTCCCAGCGCAGAGGTGACGCAGACGCACTTGCGCCTTCGGAGCGTGCCCGGCGCGGACGTGGACGAGTGGGTGGTCTTTGAGATCGACAAGCCCGGTTCCGAAGCGATCACGCTCAACTTGAGCGCCTACTTCGAAGGGGCTGAGGCGTCGGTGGAGGTCGAAGCCGAGATCGATGGGGGAGTCGCCGTGGACTCGTTGCTCCTTGGTCCCGCCAGTTTACCTCATTCGGGCGTGTATATAGCGTTGAGGTGACCGCCTCAGACGTCTGGCTGCTCAACCGCGATGGGGACGCATGCTCGCGTGCTATCCCCTTGGCATACGGCTCGGAGAAGACGTGCTGCCAGGCAGCACCGCATCGCGGTGAGGTTGGTTCGCGGAGCTCGGCGCATGTGGTTCCGAGCTTCGATGCAGGACAGCGCTCCCGAAGAGCGGATCGAGTTCGGCACGTCGAGGGACGCGGGTGGCGATGCTTAGTGTCTATCTCAATCGACGAATGCAGTTATCCGATAGTCTCCTGTGAGTTCGTCGATTCAGGAGTCTATCGCGTGCAAACGACCGACGATGCCAAGCCGGAACCCAAGCCGGAACCGACGATCTGGGCGGTTCCCGACGACGTGTGGGAGATCATCGAGGAGATTCTGAGCCGCGAGTATCCTCGACATCGGCAAGACCGCAAGCGCGTGCCGCTTCGCCCGGTGTTGGACGGGGTTGTCTACAAGCTGCGCACCGGCTGTCAGTGGAATCGAATCCCCAAGGAATACGGTGACGACAGCACGATCCATCGCCATTTCCAGGCGTGGTGCGAGATGGGTATCTTCGATGCCATCTGGCGTCAGCTGCTTCTCCGGTGCGAGGAGTTGGGGGGCATGGACTGGACATGGCAGTCCGCCGATGGATCGATGGGCAAAGCGATGGGCAAGTCGACCATCCCCGCCGACGCGGTCGGACCCAACCCAACGGACGCGGATAAAAGGGGTGAAACGAAGCGTCGTCGTGGAGAGCAACAGTGACCCGTTGGGTGTGACGATCGCCGGAGCCAACGTCCACGACACCCAGCTGCTCGCGGCAACGCTGGACGCCATCGTTCTGGCGCCGCCATTTCCGACGGAGGAACAGCCGCTGCACTTGTGTCTCGACAAGGCGTATGACAACCCCACGGGAGCGCAAGCGATCGCCGATTCCGGTTACATCGGACGCGTCCGTCGAATCGGCGAGGAGAAGCTCGACGATCACGGGGAGAAGACCCATCCGGCGCGGCGCTGGGTGGTGGAGCGCACGATGGCGTGGTTGGCCAAGTACCGCTCGATTCGGGTGCGCTATGAGGTCAAACCGG
>VGLH01000132.1 GCA_016866785.1 Candidatus Poribacteria bacterium | reverse complement strand
TGCGACGTTTCTCGTCCATGAAGGAGTCCTCCGCTCTCCACGGACGATTCTACCATAACTGCGTTTGTAGTGCTAAGAACCGGAGTCCCACCAGCGCCTCCTGACTGCGGAACGAGAAAGGGAGCCAAGCGATTGGCTCCCAGTCTGTACGAACGCGAGATGCATGGCAACCGTTGGCTTCGTCAGCGCTCGATCTCGCCGCACCGCTCCAGAAGCCGCGCCCAGTCCTCGTCGATCTGCTCCTGGATGGCTTCGAGGAGCGCCTCGTTGTCGGGCTTGAAGAGGTGCTCGAAGCGACGTTGCTCCTTCATCCAGTCTGCCACGGGTCGCTTGCGCCTCGGATGGTAGGTGAGATGCCACTCGCCATCGGCCACCTCGAAGAGGGGCCAAAAGCACGTGTCCACGGCGAGGCGAGCCATCTCGATGCCGTCTTCCATGGGGAAGCGCCAGCCTCGATGGCACGGCGCGAGAACGTTGATGAACGCGGGACCCTCAGCCGCGAGGGCGCGCTGCACCTTCGTCGCCAGATCGCGCCAGTTGTGGGGCGACGCCTGAGCGACGTAGGGGATGCCGTGCGCCACGACGATGGCGGTCAGGTCCTTGGGCTTCTGCACCTTGCCGCTAGCCTTCTTGCCGGACGGCGCGGTCGTCGTGGCGGCTCCCAGAGGCGTTGCGCCGGATCGCTGGATGCCGGTGTTCATGTACGCCTCGTTGTTGTAGCAGACGTACAGGAAGTTGTGTCCGCGCTCCAGCGCGCCGGAGAGCGCCTGCAGCCCGATGTCGTACGTTCCGCCGTCGCCGCCGAAGGCGATGGGCTTCACTTCCTTCGGGACGCGGCCCTCGCGGGAGAGAACCCGCAGAGCGGCGTCGATCCCGCTGGCGGTCGACGCGACGTTCTCGAACGCGGAATGGATAAATGGCGTCTGCCACGCGGAGTACGGGTAGACGGTCGTCACGACTTCGAGGCAGCCCGTTGCGCCGGCGGCGATGATCGGGCGATCCACCGCATGGAGTATCTGGCGAACCGCGTTCACGCTGGTGCATCCGGCGCAAGCGCGATGTCCTGCGGCGATCAGTTCGGGCGTTTGGGCGAGGTCGCGGAGTCGAATCTGGTTCATGTCAGGTTCCCTTGGACTGGTCGCGCCTACTCGTGAACGCCGACGTAGCGGACGGCGGCTTTTGGTCCGTCGGAGGCGTCCTGCATCAAGCCAGAGCCCACGCCGACGATGTCGCTCACCGTGATGTCGCGCCCACCCAGTCCGTAGACGTAGTTGAGCATCGGGACGTTCGCGCGAGCGCGCATCAGGCTAGACGCCACGTCGGACGCGAGCGGTCCCCACGGCGCTCCGAGAGCCAGCGAGCGATCCAGCACGCCGACCGCGCTGCAGTGGGACAACGCCTGCGCGACCTCTTCCGCCGGGAAGGGGCGGAACCGACGGACTTTCAGCAACCCGACTGCATGTCCCTGCTCCCGCAGCAGATCGACAGCGTCCTTCCCGGTTCCCGCGGCGGAGCCAAGTACGACAATCGCGCTCTCCGCATCGTCCATGCGGTACGGGTCGAGCGACTCGTACCGCCTGCCGGTGAGGTCCGCGTACTCCTCCTCGATGAGGGCGACGATGCGTGGAGCCTCGTCCATCGCTTCCACCTGTTGGCGCTTGACCTCCATGTAGTAGTCGGGAAGGACGATTGCGCCGTAGGTCATCGGCTTGGCGAGGTTGGAGAGGCTATCCGTCGGACGGTAGGTTCCGACGAATGCGGATACCGTCTCGTCGTCCAGGGTTTCGAGAACCTGTGTCGTATGGCTCGTGATGAAGCCGTCCTGGACCGTCATGACCGGCAGGAGCACTTCCGGGTGCTCGGCGATCCGCACCGCCATGAGGGCGTTGTCGTAGGCTTCTTGCGCGTTCTCGGCGAAGAACTGGAGCCACCCGGTTTCACGAGCGCCCATGGCGTCGGAATGGTCGCAATGGATGTTCAGGGGCCCGCCGAGACTTCGGCTGACCAACTGCATGACGATGGGGAGCCGGTACCCCGCCGCGATGAAGAGCATCTCCCACATGAACGCCAAGCCGTTCGCGGAGGTCGCCGTCATGGCTCGGACGCCCGTCGCGGCGGCTCCGACCACGGCGCTCATGGCGCTGTGCTCCGATTCGACCAGGATCAGCTCGGTGTCCGACGCGCCGTCAGCGACGTACTGGGCGAACTGCTGCATCAACTCGGTCTGCGGCGTGATCGGGTAGCCCGCGACGACGTCGGGTCGGGACTGCCGCATCGCCAGCGCGCCTGCCTCGTTGCCGGTGAGCGCGACTCGCTCGGACTGCGCTGTCATGTCTCGCGCTCCTCGATTAGGCGTCCGGCCCGTCGTCCTGCACCATCGCCAACGCGCCTTCGGTTGGGCACTCGTGGACGCAGACCCCGCAGCCCTTGCAGTAATCGTACGAGATGCCGACCATCTTGACGCCGTCGAGCAGGATCGCCGAATCGGGGCAGTAGACCCAGCACAGCAGGCAGTGGCTGCATGCCGAAGCGTCCCACACGGGCTTGGACGAGCGCCATCCGCCGGTCAGGTATGCGCGGGAAGTTCCGCCGACCGGTATCGATCCGCCGCGCGGGAGCTTCTGCCAACTGCGTTCCCATTCGAGCTGCGGCGTGCTCTTCCCGTCTGTCATATGCGTTGTGCCTCTTCATAGGCTCGGCGCACCGCCTCGATGTTGCCATCGACGATCTTCGCCGAGAACTTCTTGCTGAGCTTGTGACGCACCGCCTCGATGACCGTGTCCACGGGCAGGATGCCGGTCGCGCGCAGCATCGCCCCGACCATCGGCGTATTGGGGATGGGGCGACCGATCGTTTCGGTTGCGAGGCGGTTGGCGTCGAGAATCCACAACGGCGCGTCGGGTCCGGCGTATTCGGCGAGCCGATGCCGCAGCTTGTCGTCGGGTTCCGCCGCCGTGTTGACCAAGAAAACCGTGTCCTGTGAAGTGCCCTCGTCAATCCCGGCAGACTCCAGTAGGGTCTCGTCCATCAACACGACGATTCCCGGCGAAGTGACGGGGGCGTTGACTCGGATCGGCTTGCCGGAGATGCGGTTGTAGGCGCGGACCGGGGCTCCCATGCGTTCGGGACCGTATTCCGGGAACCCCTGAGCGTAGAAGCCGGCATCGACGGCGGATTCGGCGAGGAAGGTCGCTGCGGTCTTCGCGCCCTGACCGCCGCGGGCGTGCCATCGGATCTCGGTGAGTGCGCCTGCGGGCGAGGACGCGTCGTTCGGTACCATACGCGGCAGCCCCTTTTCGGTAGGTGAACGGGTGCCATCCCCGGCGGACGGGGGCTACCTCCCTGCGGGGCGCTCCGGGCCCCTCAGTTCCAATCATAGCCGCGCGGAGAGCACAAAGGTAGCCCGCTTGTGCATAGGGCGACAAACGGGCTGCGTGCGGTGACAGGTACCGCGAGCCAACTGGTTAGAACCGGTTCTCGATGCTCACGATCACATCGCGTCCGGGCGCATCGACGCCCGACCCGTGGACGCGGTAGCGCCGGTTCAGGATGTTCTCGACGCCGACGGATGCCGTGACGCCCCCGATGGTGACGCCTCCCCGGACGTTCCACGTGAACCATCCAGGCGTGCCGGCGTCGAGCGCCCGCCGACCGTCCCATTGAACGGCGGAGGCATCGCGCGTGTAGCCCGGAATGCGGGGGTCGGAGATGTCACCCGCGCTCAATCGATCCTGTTTGGCGGCTCCGCGCACAAACGTCTCGACCCAGCGTCTGGCTCCCTGCGGCATCCATCGGACGCCGACCGTACCGGATGCCGGGGGTTCGCGGCGGATGTTTTCCTGCCACGGCTTCGCCGGATCGGGGTCGTTTCCGTCGATGGTCAGCACGGAGCCGCGCGTGATCGATCCCAGTGCGTACACCGTCGCGTCATGCGGCAGCGCGACGGCGGCTTCCGCTTCGATCCCGCGAATACGGGTTCGGTCGAGGTTGTCGATGACGGTGATGTCGGCTTGCGGATGCTCCGCTTGGATGGATCGGTAGAGCTGAGGCAGTTCCGAGCCGTACACGTCGGACACGCGGCGGGCGACCATCTGGTCGCGCAGGTCGTTCTGGAACACGGTCAGACTGCCGCTGAGTCGGGATGTCTGCGCCTTCAGCCCGACTTCGGCGTTCAGGTTCCGCTCCGGCAGCACGCCGGGACTGGGAGCGCTGACGCTTTGGTTGGTGACCTGCACGCCGGAGAGATCGTCGAGGCTGGGAGCCCGGAAGCCGGATCCCGCGCTGGCATACACTCTCAGACCGTCGATCACCCGAACGCTGCCCGACACGGTTCCCGTGGCGGCGTTCCCGGACTTTTCTACGACGCCGAACGCGGGGTCTCTCAGCGACAGGTCCGCCGTCATCTCGTAGTGCGTCACGTTCCCGGCGAAGATGAGCGCTCCCGGGCTCAGTGACATCTCGTACTGGGCGAAGCCGCTGGCGTCGAGCGCGTCGGAACCATCCGGGAACCGTCCCCACGCCACGACCTTGGGCAGCACTTGCTCACTCTCGATGGCGTCCCGGTAGACCTCTGCGCCCACGGTCAATCGCTGCGTGTCCGACAGGCTCGAAGCCCCTCGAATCGACGCGCCGATGGTATCGACCGTATCCTCGATACGAGACGTGTCGGTCGCCGGGTCTTTGCCGACCTTGAGGGACGACGACCCTTCGATCTGCCGGTGTAGCGACAGCGTGCCGGCGATCTGGTCGATGCCCGGCACGAGGCGATTCGACTCGTAGGTCACGTGAGCCAGGTGGCGCTCCTGCGGATCGAACGTCAGCAGGTCGTACTCCTCGCCGGAGCCGATCTTGTCCCACCGCGACGACACGACCTGACGCAGTCCCTGATACCCGGCGCGCAGCGAGCTGCCCTCAGTGGGCTGCCACGACACCGACGCGTTTCCGGCGGACTCCGTGTAGCTGGTGGGCGCTTCCTCGTCGTAGACGCGCGTGACGACGTACTCCTTGCCGCCCGATCTGAGCTTGTCGCCCGGCTGCGGCGCGTCCTCTTCGAGGCTCGTCAGGAGGAACTTCCGACCCTTCACGTGCACGTCTCGTCCCGCGCCCGGCTGGACATCGCCGACGCTCTTGCGCGTGAAAGAGGCGAGGAACCCCATGTCGTGAGATGAGCCGCTCACGGAGACGCCGCCGATCCGGTCGTCGGACGCGCTCCGCCAACGCCCGAAGAGTCGCGGCTCCACCGTCAGTTCTGACGTGACGGACGGCTGACGGGTGGTCACCGCGATGACCCCTCCCAGGGCGGAGTTGCCGTAGGCGACCGCGCTCGGACCGCGCACGAGCTCGATGCGGTCGATGTCGTCGATGTTCAGCGTGTTGAAGTACTGGTTGGGGCCCGAGCGAAACGTCGAGTTGCTGAGACGCACACCGTCGATCAGGATGAGCGTGTGGTACCCCGTGAGTCCCCGGATGGCCGGGGATCCCTGCCCATTTGTCGTGCGTTGCGCGATGATGCCGAGCTCGTCTTCCAGCGCATCGATCGCACTGGTCAGAGCCCGACGTCCCAGCTTGTCGGGCGAGACGATGTTCACAGCCGCTGGCACGTCGAACTCGTTGCGGGAGCTTCGCGTCGCCGTGACGGTGATCTTCGAGAGCTCGGCGACGTTCTGTTCCGCCGGTTCGTCAGCCGCCAACCATTGCGCGGATATGGCGAACCCCATGAGTGCCGCCGCCCATGCGCTCCCCCTCACGCGCTCACTCCTCACAGACGCATCCTCCTGGTGTCGATGCTGCGATATCAGTCTCTGCCGCCAGCGGACTGACCACTCCCGTATCCACCCGTACCGGCGCCGATCGTTCCTCGGTCTCGGACACCTGCCGCGCCGATCTGCCCGCTCGCACCACCCATGCCACCACCGAAGAAATCGCCCCTGCCGACGCGGACGATCATGCCTGCCTGCTGCGGATCGAAAGCGCCCGGGAAGCGTGTCTCCAGCACGTAGCGCGCTTCGCGGAAATCGGCGCCCTTCGCGTTCGCTTGCCTCATGTCGGTGAAGGCGAGGTCCGCGCCGCGCAAGTCGGCGTCACGGAGGCTGGCGTTGCGCATGTCCGCGAACTCGAACGACGCGCCGCGCAAATCGGCTCCGTCGAGCTTCGCGCGTCGGAGATCGGCATGTCGCAGGTTCGCGCCGTAGTTCCCGGCGGACGTGTCGCCGAACAGGCGCGCTCCGCGCAAGTTCGCGCCCTGCAGGTTCGCGCGCATCAGGTTCGCCCATCTCAGGTCCGCGCCCTCGAAGTTGGCATTTCTGAGATCGGACTCGGACAGGTCCACTTGCCTCAAATCGGCTCCGGCGAGGTTCGCATCGCGCAGGACGATCCGGCGCATGTCCCGGTTCGCGAGCTCTGCTCCGGCGATCTGTGCGCCTTCGAGGTTCGCGTCGCGCAGTTCGGTGGTTCTCAGGCTCTTCAGGTCGACGGTCAGGGGCTTCGATACGGCGCACGCAGAGACGACCACGGCGAGCCCCAGCACTCCCAGTCCAGCTTTGAGTGACATCGGCGGGCCTCCTCGCCCTGGACACGACTCGTCCGTTGACTTGCAATAGACGTGCCGAAGTCACGAGCCGGAAAACGGGGCGTGATGGCGTGCAGAACCGGCTGAAATGACCAAGGTATGGTCAGGTGTGGTCTGGGCGTGAGCACCGACCGGTTTCAGTAGACCCAGAAGGAGTAGACGCGCGAGCCCGTCGCCGTTCCGATGACCGACAGGCACGACCCGACGACGAACTCGCCGAGCATCAATCCGATGAAGAAGGGCATGGCACGCCGGTACATTCCGAGTCCGCCGACGCGCAGCAGGATGCCCTTGAACGCCCAGACGAGCAAGAGCGGGAACCAGACCGTCGCCATGCCCCAACTGTTGGAGACGGCATATCCGGCGGGGTGCAGGGGCCACCAGATGAAGCGCGAGCGCATCGCCGCGAAGAAGACCGTCGTGACCGCACCGATTCCCAGGAAGACCGGCGTGGACGGCTGCGCCTCCAGCGGGTTCACGAGCCATCCGGCGAGACGGTTCAGAGGTTCCCATCCGAACCACTCGATTCGTCCCGCCATGCCGACCCGATGCGACGTGTCCAGGAACGCCCAGAACGTCGCCAACGTGCCGACGACCGTCGAGACGGCGATGGCGATGACCATGTTCCGGCTTCTGCCGCCGATGCGGCTCGACAGCTTGAAGCCTTCGAGCTGGAGCGGCATGAAGTCGGAGTAGTGCGCCCGGTTGAAGAACCAGTACTGCGCCATGACGACGAGATTGCGCGTACCCAGGCGACGGGTTCCGGCCAGTGGCGGAAGTATCTGGTCGGGCCCCGCGTTGTGCATGTCGTGAACCGGGATGCCCATCTCGGCGCGCATGCGCGAGATCGAGAAGTTGATGAGCAGATAGACGGCGAAGAAGACCACCGCCACCCACAGCGACATCCCGGCTCTGAGACTGAAGGCGATCAGGAAGACGAGCGAGCCGATCAGAAGCGCCAGTGTCGTGCGGTAGCCCATCGGGGAATCGCGTTCCGGCTCCGTCGTGCGTCGAGAGATCGAGCGCCAGACGGACTGCAGATGTCGCCGCGATGCCCAGATCGCGCCGATCCCGACGGCGATGAACGCGCCGGTTCCCTGCTCGATGATGCCCTGGAAGCCGGAGAACGATCCGCCGCGCGCGGACATCCCGACGACGCCCATGAAGACGCGCTGCGCCTTCCAGTACAGGTAGAAGAACCAGCAGGAAAACAGCAGGTCGAGCGGGATGAAGAAGCCCAAGCCAATCGCCCAGGGGTAGAACGAGATGGGCATCCAGCCGATGTAGTTCCACGGCTTCTCGGTGAAGAAGACGTCGATGCGCGTCAGCTTCAGATGGATGCCGGGCACGTTTGGCATCAGGATATGGAGCTCGTTCAGCAGGTCGAGCGACGCCGACAGGGCGAAGCCGAGCCACATCAGGCGGCTGGTCGCGAGCTGACGCGGGTGCTCGATGAGTTCGAGCGGCAGTTGAATGATGGGGTAGGTGAGCTTCTCCTGCTCGACCCATTGCTGCCGGACGAGGAGGTTCGTCGCCAACATCGCCCCCGAGAAGGCGAAGATGAACAGCGACCACCAGAAGACGGGAGTCGCCCAGATGCGGAAGTGCTCGCTCGTGTAGAACGTCGATTCGCCTAAGTAGTGATCTCGCAGAGCTCCGGGATCCGACACGACGAGCCATTTGGGGAGATGCGGAAGGATCAGCTCTGCCCAATCGTTCTCCGGCGACGCGTACCAATGGGCGTGACCCATCAACGGGATCAGCAGTTGCATGAACCCGTGTCCTGCCATCGCAGCACCCATGCCCTGCATCACATAGAGCAGTAGCAGTTCCTGGCGGGTGAACGCCAGACGCGGCGACGCGGCGACGAGCGCGGCGTTGAGAGCGCCGACGACGATGAGACCGAAGACCGCCGTAAAGAAGATGGACTGCACGGTGACGTGGATCGCGAACCACATCGCCTCGGCGACGGTGATCCAGTAGCACTGCAGAATGGTGAGCGCGCTCCCGACGAAGAGCACGCGCGCCATGCGCTCGCTTCGGTGTCCGGGAAGGTCTAGGGAAACCGGGGGCTTCATCGACGGTGTGTAGCCCTTTCCGGGCACGCGCGCCGCGTCGTCCTTGATCGACTCGCCGCGATCCCGCTATTGTAGGAACGTCGCTCTGAGCGCGTCAACGCGCAGTTCGCCGACTTCGAGCCGCGTCGCCTGCGGCACCTACCGAGGAACGCATGGAGACAGCGCCGACGACAGCCCGGTCAAAGCGAACCGCCCTCGTGCGGATCGGGGGAGCGCTGTTCCGTTGGCGCGACTACACGCCGATCCCGTTCTTGATCGCGTGGGTCGTCTTTGCGCAGCCAACGGCGCTCTCGGCGACGGTCGGGTTGAGCCTGATGGCGTGCGGTGAGGCGATCCGCGTCGCGAGCGTGCGACACATCCGGGGCTCGTGCCGCACTCGCGGAACCACGCCGGGCAGGCGGCTGATCGAAAGCGGACCCTTCTGCTGGACGCGGAACCCGCTCTACCTGGGCAATGCTTCCATCGCTCTCGGCACGGCGTTCCTCAGCGGGAGATGGTGGGCAATCGTTGCGACACTCGTGCTGTTTGTCGTCCAGTATGTCCCGATTGTGCGATGGGAGGAGGAGCAGCTCAGGCGTCAGTTCGGCGAGGAGTATGCCGAATACCGGCGGCGCGTGCCCCGGTGGTTCCCGCGTCCGAGACGTCGAGCCGAAGGCGCGGAGCCGATAGCGGTGCGCGAAGCGATGCGGATCGAGCGGCGGACGTTGGTGGCGATCTTGGTCACTTGTGCGTTGTTCTTGGCTCGGTGGTGGACCTCGGCATGACATCTCAGAATGACAAGGAGAGATGGAAGATGGCTCGGAATCTGAACCCCTTCGACGCGGCGCAGGCGATGGTCGCCGGAATCGAGCCCCAACTTCGGTGCGAGGCGACAAACCGGCAGGAGTGGCGGACGTGGCGGGACGCCTTCAGCGCGGCACTGTGGAACAACCTCGGCAAGCTGCCGGAGCCCGTGCCGCTCAACACTGAGACGACGGAATCGGTCGACTGCGGCGAGTACATCCGGGAGCGGGTCCTGCTCGACACGACGCCGTGGGACACGATCCCCGCATACGTCCTCGTGCCGAAGGACATCGCGCCGGGCGAACGCCGATCGGCAATCCTGGCGGCGCATGGACACGGTGACGGCAAGTCCGAGATCACCGGCGTCGACGAGCGATGGCGCGACCGCGAAGGCGACCCGAACCACGACTACGCCCGGCAGTTCGCGCGACGAGGGTACGTGGTCATCGCGCCCGACTGGCGAGGGTTCGGCGAGCGGCGGAGCCCGGCGCAGTGGACGCGCGCGTCGCGCGACGGCTGCAACGTGAACTACATGGCATACGGCTACTTCGGGTTCCACCTGCTCACATTGCAGGTCTGGGATGGCATGCGGTGCATCGACTACTTGGAGACCCGCGCGGACGTCGACCCGGACCGGATCGGATGCGCCGGGCTCTCCTTCGGCGGAACCATGACGACGTACGTGAGCGCGCTCGATCCGCGCGTGCGAGTCGCGTGCATCAGCGGTTACCTCAGCACCGTCGCCCACGACGCGATCACGCTCCGAGGCAACGGGAACTTCTGCGGCGCGCAGTATTCGCCGGGGCTCCTGTCCATCGGCGACATCCCGGACGTCGCGTGCCTGATCGCCCCGCGACCCCTCATCGCGGAGATGGGAACTCAGGACACGTGCTTCGTCATCGACGACGCGCAGTCCGCCTACCGGCAGGTCGAGAGGCTGTATCAGGCGATCGGCGCGGAGCGCTGTATCGCGTCCGATGTGTTCGAGGGCGGGCACATCTTCAGCGGCAGGAAGTCGTTCGACTGGTTCGCGAAGTGGCTCTAGACGACCTGAAAGGGGTGAGTCCGATATGGAGAAGGTGTTCGGACGCATCGTCGTGCGAACCGGCGATCTGACCGCCGAGGACACGGACGCCATCGTGAACGCGGCGAACAGCTCGCTGATGGGCGGCGGAGGAGTGGATGGCGCGATTCATCGCGCCGGCGGACCGCAGATTCTGGAAGAATGCCGGCGGATCCGGGCGACGACCCATCCGGACGGTCTTCCGGTTGGCGAGGCGGTCTCGACCTCGGGCGGACGTCTCAAGGCGCGATATGTGATCCACACGGTGGGCCCGGTGTGGCACGGCGGGAACCAGGGCGAGCCGGAACTGCTCGCTTCCTGCTACAGAAACGCTTTGGTCGAGGGTGAGAGGCTGGGCGTGCAGTCGGTGGCGTTTCCC
>VGLH01000131.1 GCA_016866785.1 Candidatus Poribacteria bacterium | reverse complement strand
ATGAGGTTCGCGGGGTACTCGCAGTAGGTGTTGGGTCCGGCGGGCGTTCCGTCCGGGGGATGGTAGCGCTCGCGCCAATAGTAGCCGTTGTCCTCCCCGATCCGAGCGACGCGCTGGAGCGACGCGGCGATGCCCTCGCCGTCGGCCATGCGCGCCCGCGCCCAGCACTCGACATACCAGACGCGCCCCATCGCGGCGAGGTCGTGCCGGTGGCCGGAATGGGTGAACTCCCACTCCTCGTACGAGTCGGGACGCGTCGCGATGCCCGTCGGGACGCCGCCATAGTAGAAGCCGGCTTCGTCGCGGACCCGCTCCCACGCGCTGGCTTGCTGGTCGAGGTCGCCGACGTCTGCCGCGAGCGCCGCCCAGTTCGTGTCGGTCAGCCCGTGCGCGTCGATCAACCCGCGCTCCGGATGGATGTACTCGCCGAAGTGGTCGCCCGCCCAGTAGCGCTGCCGGAAGCACCGCGCGATCCGGTCGGCGAGCGACGCGTATCGGTTCGCTGTCCCGTGGTCGCCCACGACGCCGTTCAGGGCGGCGATGCGCCGGAAGGCATCGACCGCATGGCACTGGGAGACGCCATCGTACTCGACGCGCGTCGGGAACTCGACGTAGTAGCCCGCTCCGGCGACGAGCCCTTCGTCCGTCGTCAGCGACGCCAGATAGTCCGCCGCGCGGTTCACGTACGGAAGCTGCTCACGGAGCCAATCCGCGTCCAGCGTGCGACGGTAGAACACGTCGGCGTTCTGGATGAGCGTGGGACCCGCCAGGGCGCGGAGCGGATCGCCCTTGACCCAGTGGACGTACAGGCCGCCGTTCGGATCGGTCAGCGATCCGGCGACTTCGCGGGTTCCCGGCAGAATGGCGAGCGGAAGCTGCCCGTTGGGACGCTGGAACCGGCGCACGTAGTCCCAGTTCAGGCGGACCGTGCGTTCGTCGCCCAGCCACAGGAGCGCGTCGGCGAGTTGGTGGCCGTCGAGCGACGGGTAGCTGTTGCCGGGACCGAAGCCCACGCGGTCGGCGCAGACCGAGTAATAGCCGGGGAACACGGTGTCGTCGCGGGCGGCGAGCACGTTCTGCGTCGCCGCCTTCTCATAGGCGCGGAGCAGCTTGGCGTCGGGTAGGTCGGGAACGGTCACCGGCTCATCCACGGGTACGCTCCCTTCTGGCTAGGCATCTCGCTTGGCTTCGAGGATGACCATATAGCGCATCAGCGTGTCGCCCGTGTTCTCGATCCCGTGAAACACGCCAGAGGGGACGAAGATCGCGCACTCCGCTGCGACAGGGAAGGTCTCCTCTCCCAGAAGCATCGACCCGCTCCCTTCGAGGACGTACATGACCTCCTCCTCGGCATGAGCGTGCGGATCGTGAGCGCGCGTTCCGGGGCTGATCGCTGAAACGTGAACCGCGAGGCGCTCCGCCCCGACGGAGGGGTTCACGAAGAGCTTGGCGAACCCTTGGGGATCGTGCGCTCGCGGGCGCTCCGGGGCGTCGTTCCAATGGATGATGGGCATGGGCGTCCCCTAGCGGTCTTCGGCATCGTCGCCGACCCAGCGTTCGCCGCCGTCCGCCCAGATTTCGCGTTTCCAGATGGGCGCATCCTGCTTGATCCGATCCATGATCTGGGCGCACGCGGCGAAGGCTTCCGCGCGGTGCGCCGACGAGACAGCGATCGCGACGCTCGCCTCGCCGATCTTCAAGCGCCCGGCACGGTGGACCACGGCGGCGTGATCCAGGTTCCATTGAGAGGCGGCTTCCGACGCGATGTCCGTGAGCGTCTTGACCGCCATCGGTTCGTAGGCTTCGTATTCGAGCGCGGCGACGGCCCTGCCCTCGGCGTGGTTCCGCACGATGCCCAGGAAGACGACGATCGCGCCGGAGCTCGGAGAGTCCACCAGCGCACGCACGGCAGATTCGTCGATCGGATCGGAAGTCATCCAGCAGCGGATCATGGCAATCCTGCGCAGACGCCGCCGGCAACCGGCGGGATCAGAGCGATCTCGTCGCCGTCGGAGAGGGCGGCGTCACCGGAGACGTATTCCCAGTTGCGGGCGTATCGAACTCCCTGGACATAACGCGCCAGCTTCGGGAAGCGCTCCGCCAGCGCGTCTTTGAGGGCGGACAGGCTCGCGCCCTCCGGCAGCTCGAACGTCTCGCCGTCCGTGCCGGAGGCATCGCGGCAACCTGCGAAGAATCGGACGGAAACCTGCATGCCGAGTCCTTGGATGGGGTGACTGACCCATGATAGCGGCGTGAGTCCGCAGCCGCAATCGTACGCCGTTGCCGTACTCGTACGGTACTGCCGCGCCGCCCGGCTGCCTGTCCCCGCGAAAGCGGCTCGCGGGAATGACGGAGCCAAGGCGAGGATCGTAGCGGCGACTCGGCGAGTCATCACTGGCGGGCGTCGGAGCCATGGACGTGGCTAGTGGACAGCGGACCGCGTCTCGCTCGAAGGGGTCTCGCCGCGTTCGGCGATCAGACGGAAGTGCGCCGGGTCTCCAATGGAGCCTTCGAGGGTGAAGGGGTGTTCCCGCACGCGCTCGCTCCTGCGCACGGGGCAGTCCGAGACGCCGCAGAGGATGCAGAGCTCCGGCACACAGGCGTCGAGGTGAACGATCACTTCGCCCGGCGCGTCGAGGTGATCCAGGATGATGCTTTCGATCTCCTCCTGGACTTCGTGCGCGTGGTCGATATGCCAGTATCGCGGAACCGTCAGATGCAGATCGACCTGCTGCCGCTCACCAGAACGCCAACTGCGGAGGTGGTGCACGTCGATCCACTCCGGTTCCCGTGTCGCGTTCATCGCATCGAGAATCCTGCGGAGCACGGGCTCTTCCGCCTCGTGGAGCAAGCCGCTCACGGACTCTCGCACGAGCCGGCTCCCCGTGTAGAGGATGTTCAGCGCGACGCCGATGGCGACGATCGGGTCCAGCAGCGACCAGCCTGTCCAGACGACGAGCGAGAGACCGGCGACGACGCCCAAACTCGTGTAGGCGTCCGTGAGCACGTGGTGCCCGTCGGCGATCAACGTCAGCGAGCGGGTCCGCTTGCCGGTGCGGATGAGATACCACCCGAGCGCAAGGTTCATCAAGCCCGCGACCAACGTCAGCGTGATCCCGACATCCAGCCGAACCGGGCTCCGA
This sequence comes from Candidatus Poribacteria bacterium, assembly GCA_016866785.1. Lineage (NCBI taxonomy): Bacteria > Candidatus Poribacteria > Candidatus Poribacteria bacterium. The sequence goes on along the minus strand of VGLH01000131.1, from coordinate 7,839 downwards.
CCGAAGAAGATGCTCTTCCCCGACTCATAGACGATGGCGAGTGCCGCGATGATGATGAACGCGCCCTCGAAGCCCGCCGAGAAGAACTCGATCTTTCCGTGTCCGTAGGGATGGGCTCGATCCGGGGGCTGGGCGCTCTTGATGACGCTGTAGAGCGCGAACGCCGTCGCTAAGACATGGACGACCGACTCCAAAGCGTCCGAAAGGACAGCCGCCGAGCCCGTGATCGCGTACGCCGCGAACTTGACCCCGAACATCCCGATGCCGATGCCCAGGGACAGACGCGCCGCTCGAATGCGCAAGACAATCGATGACGTGGACATGCTCAAGTGCCGGATGGAGTCGGAACGACGAACGCCTGGAGCGGAGCGACGTACTTCGGATCGAGGCTCGCGCGGACGAGGATCGCGGCTTCCTGATAGTCCACGGTCTCGACAGACCCGTGGCGGTAGAGGTACGACAGGAGCCCGCCGTCACGATGGGAGAGGCGGAAGAAGTATTCGGTCTCGCGGGCTGCGACGCGCCGAGACAGCGCCATGCGCAGGACATCCAGCCCTACGCCCGTTCGCGCCGAGACGGCGATGGCTTCCGAGAATCGCTCGCGGCAGTTCGCAATCGCGTCGTCGCCATCGGGCAGGAGGTCCGCCTTGTTGAGGACCATCTGCGTCGGGATGGACGCTCCACCGAGCTCCGTCAGAACCTGTTCCACAGCGGCGATCTGGTCCAGGGCTCCCGGATGGGACACGTCGACGACGTGGATGAGCAAGTCCGCTTCGAGCACCTCCTCCAGCGTCGCTCGGAATGCCGCGACGAGCCGGTGAGGAAGCCGCTGGATGAAGCCGACCGTGTCGGTGAGCGCGAGCATACGCCCTTCAGGAAGCGGGAGGGCACGCGTCGTCGGGTCGAGCGTGGCGAACAGCTTGTTCTCGACATGGACGTGTTCCGTGCCCGTCAGGGCGTTCAGGAGTGACGACTTGCCGGCGTTCGTGTAACCGACCAACGCGGCGCTGTATAGGTCGGCTCTGCCCTTGCGCTGCACTTCGCGGTGCCGCACGACGGCGCGGAGCTCCTGGCGCAGGTGGGTGATCCGACCTCGGATCCAGCGGCGATCCATCTGGAGTTGGGTTTCGCCGGGCCCTCGGGTTCCAACGCCGCCGCTGACGCTCGATCCGCCGCCGAGCCGCGAGAGGTGGGTCCAGTGCCGGGTCAGACGGGGCAGCGCCGTCTCCAGTTGGGCGAGCTCGACCTGTAGCTTGGCTTCCTTCGTCCGGGCGCGCTGCGCGAAGATGTCGAGAATGAGATCCGTCCGGTCGATGACCTTCGCGTCGAACAGGCGTTCCAGGTTCCGCATCTGCGCGGGGGTGAGCTCGTCATCGAAGAGGAAGACCTCGGCGCGGAGTTCTTCGTTGAGTCGCCGGAGCTCCTCCGCCTTGCCGCTGCCGATGAGGGTCGCCGGAGTCGGAGCGCCCTGTTGGTGGAGCGCTTCGCAGACGACATCGACTCCCGCCGTCTGCGCCAGGGCGGCGAGCTCGGCGAGGGATGCCCCGGCGTCCGGCTTGGCGAACGCCGCGTCCTCCCACTCGACGCCGACGAGGATCGCGCGTTCCCGCGCCTCGATGCGGCTCCGTATCTCGAACATGTCCGCCACGCGAGCTCCCTTCGGTACGCGACGACGCCCTCAACGGTTCCCGCCGCTGGAGGCACGTCGCTGTCGTGAAGAGCGTACCACGCGGGGCACCGACCGGCAATGGAACGGTTCCACAGAAGCGAGGGTCCGCGCGAGTCAGGTTCCCACCGCCAACGGGCGAACATCGACCGACTCGAACGCGACATCCGCGTCGGATGCGAACAGGAACAGGCGGGAACCGACCGCCCCGTGCCTCGTGACCATCGTTCGCTGGCGGTCCATGCATACGTCGAGAATGTCCCCCTTGGCGACGATATCCAGGTCGAACGGTGCGTCGAGGTTGGAGACGTGCGAGATCGCGGCGTCGGTGCGTTCGCCGGGCTGCCCGCCGTTTGGAGTGCCGAACTGCACACGCCGGTCACCGGGCTCGAATCGGACCTCGCAGCCGGATTCGTACGCGCCGTCGCCGCGCACACAGAAACCGCATGATCCAGCCCCCGACGACGGAACCACGCGCATTCGGAGGCGGAAATCGGATGGCAAGCCGTCGAGGGCGGCAGCGCCGAATCCGCTGGTCGCCTGGATACGGAACCCGTCGGCGCTACGCTCGACGCCGCTGGTCAAGGGCTCGTAACGGAGCGGCACGGGATCGCCCGTCGGCGGTTCGAGCTCCGGCACGAAGCGCGTTCCCAGCGTTCCATCCTCGCGCTGGACGAGCTCGCGGAACACGAGGTCGCCGCCCCAACCCCTGTCCGGCAGCCACGTGACGTAGATGCGCCGGTTCCCACCGAACGGAGCCGTCTTCGGCACGTAGAGCAGGTCGAGGCGGTTGGGCGTCGGTTCCACCCAGGGACCCGCCGGGCTCCGCGACATCCAGTAGACGAACTCGGCGAACAGGTAATACCAGCCGTTCCACTCGAAGAGATGCGGGCAGTCGGTCACGCGCCCCGGTATCAGGAACGGCTCTTCAAGAAACCACTCGTACAGATCGTCTGAGACGAGGTGCGCGAGGCATCCGTCCCTGCCATCGGTCAGCCGCGCCGTGACGAGCAGGTGGAACCGTCCCGACGCGTCGCGGAAGGCTTCGGGATCGCGGTAGTGCATCGGGTCGTAGCCCGGCTGCGGCGACGCGAAGGGGTTGGGCGTCGTCTTGTCGAACCGGATACCGTCGCGGCTGATGGCATGACCCAGATGCTGCGAGCCGTCCGGCATTCGGGTCGCGTAGAAGGCGTGGTAGACGCCCTCGTGAGCGATGACGGAGCCGGTGCAGATGGAGCTCTCCCACGGCTCCGTGATCGGGATCGCCAGCGGATGGTGTTCCCAGTGGACGAGGTCCTCCGTCGAGGCATGCGTCCACTGATGCGCGCCGAGACCCCACTTGCTGCGGTGATGCCGCCGGTCGAACAGATAGAACAGGTGGAACCGACCGTCGTGGTAGAACGGCATGCAGTCGCCCGCGCTCGTGTTGAACCCGGGCGGACGCCAGTACGCCATGTGCTCACCGGCATCGGGAAGCAGCACCCGCCGTCGCGCTGCGACGCGCTCGACTCCGCCGCCGAGCGTCGCGATGTCGTCATCCGACAGGGCGTACGTCCAGAACGCGCACTGTTCGGAGTTCTCGACCGACAGCCGGGTCGGCGTCGGGACGAGCTCGCCCAGATACCATTCCTCATCCACGAGAACGCCATCGACGTAGAGCTCGAACGTCGCGGGTCCGTACCGGACGAGCACGTCGTGGGAGCCGTCGGACTTCAGCGCGTCCGATGAGACGCTCAGCATCAGCGGCTGGGCGTTCCAGTCCGTGCGGAGCTCGGCGGCAACCCCGGTATCCGAGCGCGTCAGTCGGAGCACGGCGTTCCCGTCGTCATCGGTCATCGCCGCCGATGCGTCGGTTCCGACGCGCAGGTAGAGGCTGAACCGGTCGAAAGCCGGCAGAGGGTGTCGAGCACGGGTCGAATCGCGCAGGTCGAAGGCTGCATTCCCGAACGGCGAGTTCATCAGGAGCGCTCCGACTACGAGTGGATGGTCGATCGGCTCTCGCTGAGCGCGGACGGGCACCAGTATACATGGTCACTGGCTCCGGCGGCTGAGGAGCATCGCCAGCTCGAACGCGGCAGCCGGGTGGGCGACGGCGATTCTGGCACGCGCTAGCGCGGCGGCTCAACGAGGCGCGTGGCGTCAGAGGCGGACGCCGGAGGCGTCCCGGATTGCCGATTCGAGCGTGAAGGGTCCCGGCACGACGAGGATGACGGCATCAATGCCGACGCATGTGCCCGGAATAGCCGAAGTCAGCGATGCTCCGTTTCACCCCTTTTCGCCCTAGGACCGCTTCGTCAGCTCGTGGAACTCGGGAACGGCGGGCTTTTCGAGCGTCGAACACTGCCCCAGACAAGGTCTTCCCGCGAGGAAGTTCGGGCATTGGCGCTCCGTCCGAGCGAGCGTCGCCAAGACGCACTGATTGAATGGGCGGATCCGCTCAGACCACGTGTCCACGGTCGCCATTGGGATGAAGGCGGAGACGCCCGCCTCCAGCAGCCGGTCGAACACGACGCGGTCGTTCGGGTCGCCGATGGCGATGCCCTTCAGATGCGGCTGGCGCGTCACCGCCAATCGGAAGAACGAGCCCGGCGATCCCGATTGGACATCCCACAACACCGCCTGCGTGTGATGCAGTTGCAGCGCCGTGTACGCCGCCTGGGTGTCGGTGGTTCCCTCTGCCCGCAGGCTCAGCCCCTGCAAGTGGCTGATGATCGCCTGGCGCACCTCCGCTGGGAACCCGACGACGAACACGTCCATCGTCATCGGGTACTCCGCGTTCAGGAGCGCGCCGTTCAGCCACAGATCGACCGTCCGGCGCTGCATCTCCACCTCGCGCCGGACGAGCTCCCGACCCGCGTCTCCGACCTGCCGCCGCGCCGTCTCCACCCGCGCGTCGAGTTCGCGCCAGAGCTCGTCCATCGCGCGCTTCGTGTTCAGCGGCAGTCGGCGCATCAGCAGGAACCCTTCACGAGTTCGAGCGTGACGATCTTGAAGCCGGGAACAGCGAGCCGCACCCGACCATCGGCGATCTCGCACGGCTCCTCGCGCGTCTCATCCAGCCGGGCCCGGTGCACTTCAGCGACCGGGAAGCCGATCTCCAACTCGGCATCGACCGGCTCCGCGAACGGGTTGTAGAACCGCACGATGACCGACCCGCCGGCGTCGCTCGGCTTCACGGCGGAGAGAACGAGCTGCGCCGGGTTCAGCCGTAGGAACGCCCCCCGCGCCGCGAGCTCGCCTCCGTGACGACCCATCTGGACCGAGCGGATCGGCGCGTTGTAGAGCCGCGCCGCCAGCGCCGCGCCGGACGCCTCGAGCGTTCCCGCGTGCGGGATGATTGCATACTCCGCGACGTTGCTCCCGATGCTCTGCGAGTCCTCGGTCGGGAACACGCCCCAGTCGCCGATGCGCCCCGACGCCCGCAGGAGCGTGATCGCGACGGTCGCCTTGCCGTCCTGCAAGACCTCATACTCCGGCAGACCCCGGTTCGCGATGGTCAGTCCGCGGTGCTCGTCGCTCACATCGACAAACGCCTGGCAGGGATGGCAGTTGCTGGGGTTCTTCCAGCCGCGCCACGTAGTGATGGGTCGGCGGACGACCTCGAACTGCCCGTCGGCGCTGGACTCGGTCGCCTGCACGCGCGCCGGGAAGAGCGCCCGCAGTCGGTGATCGCGCTTTCCGTTCTTGATGGTCGTGCGAACCGCGAGATAGGGAGCGCCCTCCGCTAGCGTGAGCTCGCTGACGACGCCCAGCGAGCCGTCCTCGACGGGCAGCTCGCCGCGTATCTCGATTCGCTTGCGGAGCCGGTTCGATTCGACCGTTTGGACGGTCGCGTTCCGCAACCGGACGACCTGATCCTCCGCCGGAGCGCGGTAGTTGTACTCATCGCCGACGTCCAGCGAGTCTTCCAGGACGTGCAGCCCGTCGAACGCGACGCCCGTCGCCGCATCCTGCAGGTTGATCGTCCCGTCCTCGTGGACGTTGACGCGCAGCGACCCAGTCGTTCGCGGTTCGTCCGGTTCGGCGCTCTGCCGGGACTCTGCCAGCGCGGCGAAGCGCAGCGTCGCGTAGCCGAAGCTCGGCACGTCGGCGAGGACGAGCACGCGAGCCCGTACCGCATGGTAGGGAACCCGGAAGCCGACATCAGGCAGGTGGTAGTCCCACGTCCGCGCCGCGTCGAGGAACACGCACTCGACGGGAGCGCCGTCCGCGTCGGTCGCGGACACGTCGAGGCAGAGCGTCTCGTCGGCGAAATCGACGGCGATCTCGATCGTCTCGCGCCGGTCGATGTTCGTCGGGTTGTACAGGACGACATAGGCGGCGTCGCCGAGCCGGTCGGGCGCGTTGTCCGGCGTGTCGGAACCGTCGCCCATCGACGCCGTGTCGATCCGCGCACCGACGGCAAGCAGGGCGTCGCGCGCCATGTCCTCGGCGACCGCTTCGCACTTGGCGAATCGGATGTCCACCTCTCGATGCACCGGGTCGGCGGAGCAGCCGCAGATGGAATCGTGGGGATGGTTCTCGAGCAAGAGCTTCCAGGCGAACTCGGCGTATTCGCGGTCGTAGGGGGTTCCCAGTAGGTCCGCCATCGCGCCGAAGGGCTCCACCCACTTTTCGAGCCCCGTCTGGCATCGCCAGTTCGCCTGCTTCTCATAGAGCCGCGAGCTGAGCACGTTCGTCAGCGTTCCCCAGCCGTCGGTGAACCGGCTCCGCAGCTCGCCCTCGACGCGCTGGAGCCCCTTCGCCTCCGACCGCACCGCCGCGAGGTAGTCCGTGAAATTCGAATGAACCAGCCGATCCTCGGTCATCGAGCGGTTCGCACGCGCGATGGCGGCGGACACATCCGGCTGGGAGGGCGTGTGATCGCAGCCGTTCATCAGGAGCAGGTGGGAGGTCGTCGCGTAGCGCAGGCACGCGTCGCGGATGCGCTCCACGACGGCGACGCATGAATCGTCCGTCGGGATGACCATGGCGTTGGCGTACCAGTTGGCGAAGAAGATGCCGAGGACCTCGGAGCCGTCTGGCGAGCTCCACAGGAGCTCCGACGCGTAGCCGCGCTCTTCGGGAGTCGCATCCGGCGGCGCGTTGGGGTTCCGCCGGTTGATCCCGCGTCCGAAGACGGCGTTGTCGATCCCGAACCCGCGCAGAATCTGCGGCATCTGCCCGATGTTGCCGAACGAGTCCGGCAGATACCCTAGCAGGATGGGGTCAGCGAACTCGCGCGCCAGGCGCATTCCGATCTGCATGTTGCGGACCTGCGCCTCGGCGCTGGTCAGGTATTCATCTTGGAGCACGTACCACGGACCCACGGAGAGCCGTCCCGCCTGAGCCGCCGCGCGGATGCGCTCCCGCGCGCCCGGACGCATCGCCAGGTAGTCCTCGATGGGGATGAACTGCCCGTCCATGTGGAAGTGGTGGAAGTCCGGATCGCGGTCGAGCAGATCGAGGAGCCCGTCCATGAGCTGCACGAGGCGTCGGCGGTGGCTCTCGAAGGGGAGATACCATTCGCGGTCCCAGTGGGTGTGGGAGATGACGTGGAGCGTCCTCATCGGGAGTCCTTTCCGGGGAACCCGGTCGCCGTGTTAGACCAAAGTCTGTGCTCACAGCATGCCAGGACGAGTCGCCTCGCGGAAGGGCGGTCTCCGCGTGGAGCCACGGGCTTTGGAACCTGCCGCCTCCAAATGGGGGAGGATCGAGGAGGGGGATGCATCGCCACAGCACTTGGGTCGCTTAAGTTGACACTAATGGTCTCAGACCCGCCCCTGCCGTTTCAGACGTCATGGGGCAGCGACGCACGCGCCGTAGACGTCGCCCCTGCGATGCGTTTGTTTCCCCGAGACACGTCCTCCGAAGGGCTCCATCCTGCCTCGACTGGCTTCCTACCTGCGATTTTCGCAACCCCGCCGCTTGACGACCCGTTGAAATCGACGTACCGGCAGTGTGGAAATCTTGTGGATAAGCCTGTGGGTAATCCCGTGGAAAACCCCGAGCTGCCTCACGGGTCGCGCCAGTAGACGCAAGCCGACTTGGCGCGTTAAGAGCGACGTAGCCGCAGGACATCCACCCATGACAGGAACCGGCGATGGCTGAACCATCCCCCTCCCTCTGGGAGGAGATCGTCTCGGAGATCGGCGACGGCGACCCCTACCTGGAGCAGGCACATGGTTCTCTGG
>VGLH01000130.1 GCA_016866785.1 Candidatus Poribacteria bacterium | reverse complement strand
ACTCCAAACGAAAACGTGCTTCGCGAGATCGTCCGACGTATCGTTGAAGTCGCCCAACCCGAACGGATCGTGCTCTTCGGCTCTGCGGCGCGTGGGGAGATGGGACCGCATAGTGACGTAGACCTGCTGGTCATCAAGTCCGGCGAATACAGCCGAAGCCGAATGGCGGGGGATATCTACCAGAACCTCTACGGAGTTGGGCAGGCGGTGGATGTGGTCGTCGTGACATCCGAAGACGTCGAGCGGTACCGCGACACGCACTGCCTGGTGGTCAAGTCCGCCCTTCAGGAAGGCAGAGAGGTTTACCGTGCCGGAACCGACCCGCTATCCGCCGAACGACCCGCGTGAATGGCTTACTCGCGCGCGAAGCGATCTTGCGCTAGCAAGAGCACACCCGGAAGGCGTGCTCCTCGAGGACCTCTGCTTCCACGCGCAACAAGCGGCGGAGAAGACGATCAAGGCGGCTCTCGTTCAACATGAGATCGAGTTCCCTACATTCACGATCTGGGGGCGCTGCTTCGGCTTGTCGAGCAGACAGGAGCGTGGTTGCCGTCCGACATTCGACCCGTTGTCCGCATGACCCGCGTTGCCGTTCTTACCCGCTATCCCGGCTTCGAGCCGCCCACAGAGGAGGAATACAGCGAAGCGGTCCGCATCGCTCAGGCGACCGTCGAGTGGGCGGATGCGCTGGTCCGGACAGCCCGCGGAGAGTGATCATGACCGGACGCGCGGAACGGTCTTTTGGTCTCTCGAAGGTTCTGTTGCCCTCGCTAGTGTGGGAGAGGGCAGGGGTGAGAAGCGGAGAACAAGGGGACAGGCCGCTTGCTCACATAGAGGACTGGGATGCTAGGTACTCGCGGCGCGTGATTTCCAGGTCGATCTCATCGAACGACGAGGAGCCGCGCCGCACGGCGTTTGACAGCCGCCTGATCTCTCGTCGTCCTTCGAAGCGTTGGCAATCGGATTGTCGAACCGTCGCACGACGACGCCATCCACCGCGCCCGGAAACCTGAAGCGTAGCCCGCCCTACAACTGGTACTCCAGATCGGCGTCCAGCTTCATCACCTTGTCCGTGAAGACCGAGAAGCGGTTGCTGACAACGAGGTAGTAGCGCCCTGGCCGCGTCAGCTTGATATCACGACTCACGGAGACGACCCGTCCGGAGAAGTAGACTGGCTCCGCGTTGGGCCCTCCGGGCGACGTTACGTCGGACCACGATGCGTACTCCGATTCGTGGAACACAAATACTTCGACGTCCGTGCCGCTCGTCACATTGAAGGCGAGGCAAAGGAACGGGTCGGCCATATCCGACGTGACGACGAAGTCGAACGGATACCATACGCCGGCGGGGACGCCCAGATGCGGCGAATGATGGACGGACAGTGGCGGCGAATGTACTTTACCTCGCATTGCTTCGTCAATCCCCAGCCTGCTCAGTCGGTCCTGAAGTTGTTGGATCTGATCCTCAAGTTGTTGGATCTGATCCTCCCTATGCTGAGCCCGTCGCAACGCTTCGCTGCGCTCGTGCTCAAGGTCTCTGGCTCTTGCCTCAAGTGCCTTGATGTCCTGGTCTAGGTTGTCTGCACGTTTCTCCGCTTGGTCTGCCCTCTTCTTCTCACGGCGGACCAAGCCTGCGTATGTTCTGGCATCTGTCTGAATCCTGTCTTCTGCGATCCTCAATGCGTCGTCGCGCTCTTGCGCCAGTTCCTTCGCTCCCTGATCAAGTCGCTGGATCTGTTGCTGAAGGTGCTCGATTGTTCTGGCATCTGTCTGAATCCTGTCTTGTACGATCCCCAATGCGTCGTCTTCAGCTTGGTCTGCTCGCTGCTTGGCACGATGCAGTTGCTGCGTGAGGTTCTCCTTAGAACTCCTTGCGTCGTCGCGCTCTTGCGCCAGTTCCTTGGCTCTCTGATCAAGTCGCTGGATCTGTTGCTGAAGGTGCTCGATCTGGCGTTTCTGTGCGTCTTCCGCGTCTTGGCGTACTCGATGCAGTCGCTCCTCGTACCTCCTGGCAATTCGTGATTCGACTTCGCGCTCCTCGATCACTTGCTCAAGGACCGCTTGCGCGACGGACGACCCGACGATTGAGACCAACGCAGATCCCAGTTGGTCCTGATCGTGCAACCGAGACAGTCCCGACTTGATCGCGAGGAACGCGACCTCGAGCACATCGCCAAGCGCAGTCGAGGGAGATGACGCTTCCGCATCGAGAATCGAGGTCAACCCATCCCACGCGGTTTGATGCAACAGTGTCGCGACTCGTGGGTCGACCCTCGGTAGACGGTCGATCAACGCCCTCAGATGTTGTGCGCGCTCCAGATGCGCCAAACACCTGTCAGATGCCGGATGAACGCAACGAATCGCTTCGGCCGTACCACTCTGATCCGCGCTTGTGAAATGCTCTGCGGCGTCATTGAGTAGTTCCTGACTCGGGATCCCTTGCTCGTTGCGCTCATCGAATGCAGCCCGGAAGAACGTCGTGGCAACTACCTCGCATAGCTCGCGCCGTATGGACGCATCTTCGACAGCTCCCGGCTCTCCCGGAGACTTCGCTAGTGTCAAGGCGATATCGGCTTGCCTATGAGCATCTACTACTCGGTCATTGTCTAGTAGAGCGTTGATACTGCCAATGAACTGGAGGAGCAGTTCACCCGGGTCGGCGTCCTCGTGACGTACAAAAGCAAGCACTTCGTCGGGAGCGAAGTGAAGAACATTCGGCACACCGTCAATGAGGCGTTGGATCTCCTTTTTCCGGTCGATGTTCGGCGACCGCTCAAGGAGAATGAGCGTTTCCGTGGATCGACTCAACGCGACCCGTAAGCGGTCGATATCCAACTTCCCCAGATGCGCGTGGAGTCCATCATCGGACGCAGAGCCTGCTTTCTTCTTGACTCGCACAAGATGGTTGCCAGAGTCAATGACAACCACCGCTCGACACTCTAGTCCCTTGATCTGTTCCGGCACAGAGACCATGGCAGCGTTGTCAGCGAGGTCCTGCGGCACGGATGCACCCGGATATACGACCATCGAGTCGGGCTTGTGCCTCACCGCATCGAGAACGCTTCGGAGTTCGTCGTCGCTCTCACAGTGCGTCGAAATGACATTTGCCGTAGCGTGGTACTCGTCGGCCGCGCGCGCGCGGCCTTGCGGTCGCGCGCCTTTGTCGAAGCTCCTGTAGAGCCCCCATGTGTTATTGATCACTTGAGCAATCGCACCGGGACTGCGGACATTGTGATCTAGGTTGTACTTTTCAGGTTTGGCTCCAAGTTGGGCGGAAGCCATCTCGTTGAATTCTCCCCAATCGAATCCGGAGGGGACGACGACTTGGGCTTCATCGCCGGCAACGACCAGGTCTGGGGTGGTGCCTTTCTGTTCCTTGATACACTGGAGGAGTCGAATGACGACGTAGTACTCCACGGGTGTCAGATCTTGTATCTCATCGACGAACAACCCCCCAAAAGGCGGAGTCGTAGGCGGAAGGCCGTCTCTCAACCGCGCAATGGCTTGCTGAGCGGCAACAGGCTGCGGAAAGACGGAAGCCCAATCAGTCTCTCGCTCCAACAGGATTCGTAGGATTTTAGCCGCCTCCTCAGCGGCTTCTTCTCCGATGACGCGGCTCCGCACGTCCCTATAGTTGTCGGGTTCGGCGACGCGCAGATAAGGGTCGAATCCGCGGAAGCTAAGTGGAAGTGCTCTACCTACGGCATACGCGTAGAATTCGTCATAGAGGTCTTCTGGATCCCACGGTCTGCACCCCTCAACTGGGACGAGTTTGCTGAGTTTGAAGCGGTTCTCACCGATTGTGCCTGAGATAGATGCCTGTCCCGATATGCTGGCGATGAGCTCGCCAAATGTCTGCACCTGAACCGTCTTCTCACTGGGCGCGAACGTCCCGAAATACTGTCGAGCGTTGTCTGCAAGACCTTGGTGCCGTGTGACGTATAAGATATGGTCCATGTCCGACTGAAGAACGGACAGCCAGAGGGAAGTTGTCTTGCCTGAGCCTGGGGGACCTTCGATCACTCTGACTGTGTGCTGGTGCGCGCGGGCAACATCGTGTTGTATGTCGCTGAGTGCCGTGCCAAACCGGTCTTTGAAGACGAGATCTGGGGCTTCGAAATCAGCGAGGTACTCGCTCAGGTCACTAGATGGAATGTGGGTATCCGTTTCATCATGGTGCCGACACGCACGAACAAAGATGGACTCGTGCGCTTCCTGGTGACTTTGGACCGGCGGGGCATCTCCGGGCGCCCACCAGAGATAGAACTGCTTCCCGCCATTGCCACCCAAAGGACTTCGACGCCATCCGGCGTTGACGCCCCGTACTCCTTTCACGTTACCCGTGCGACCGAACGCGGCCAGATGCTGGAGTAGCAGGTTTGCCCGGGGTCGTAGCGGATGGCTATCCGCATCCCCGAACCACACAACGACATCTCGATGGACAAGAAGACGATGTCTTCGCCGAGACTCGCCAGACAGTCTGTGATCAGCTGCCACAAGGAATCCCCGATAGCATGAGGCCTGCCGCAAGCTGCGTCCACGATGAAGTAGAATATACCACTGACCGCATGGATTCAATGAGTGACCTGTTCCCGGCGTTTGGGGTACGCTGTGCCCCAGTATCGCGGGTCGCAGATCACAATCGGGAAGCGCATCACCTTCTCGCCGGGCTTGACGCCTGCCCGTTCGATGTTCATCCACTGCAGGCACACTTCGCCGACGGGCGTGCCGTCCGCCGTCGCGATGACGAACAGGAAGCCCTGCTCGGACATCGCCTCGTAGATGCCGCGAACGTCATCGAGGGAATGCTCGGAGACCTCGTCCGTGTCTGAGAAGTGCAGCACGATCGGATCCTGATGCCATTCGCAGGCCAGGCGAATATCATCCTCCGTGAACGGACGCAGGCGCGTCTTGTCTCCTGCGAGTCGGATCGAGTGCATTCGGATCATGGCTGAGCCAGACCTCGGTGATCCCGTCACGGTGAGGCGGTCGCGATGAGAGCCCGCTGCTTCCACTGCGCCTACAAGAACCCCGTCGAGATGCGCTTCTGCGGAAGCTGCGGGAAGCCGCTCCGCGTCGTCTGCGCCAACTGCCAGGCGACCGTGCCCAACGCGCGCTACTGCGGCAACTGCGGCGTGCCCCTGAACGCGGCAGCCGATGTCGCGCTGGCTCCGACTGTTCCCGTCTCGCCGGAACGCATCGAAACGCCCGCGCCCAGCCCCGTACGGCTCGACTCGCTCCACCAGCAGGCGGTCGAAGCCGCCGTGTCGGGCGAGGTCCCCGCCGAGCTCGTCGCCAAGATGCGCGACGCCGGAACCGATATCGTCGGCGAGCGGCGCAAGGTCGTCGTCATGTTCAGCGACGTGTCCGGGTTCACGGCGATGTCTGAGAAGATGGACCCGGAGCAGATCCACACGATCATGAACGAGTGCTTCGATGGACTCGTCAAGATCGTCTACAAGTACGAGGGCTACATCGACAAGTTCATCGGCGACTGCATCATGACGCTCTTCGGCGCGCCGGTCGCCCACGAGGACGATGTCGCCCGCGCCCTCTTCGCCATCCTGGAGATGACCGACTGGCTGAACGCTTACAGCGAACGGCTCCAAGCGCTGCACGGCGTCGCCGTCGGCATGCACACGGGACTCAACTACGGGACGGTCATCGCGGGCGGACTAGGGTCCGACCTGCGGATGGACTACACGGTCATCGGCGACACGGTGAACGTCGCCAGCCGTCTGGAGAGCGCCGCCCAGCGCGGGCAGACGTTCGTCAGCGAGACCGTCTACGCGATGGGCAGACGGCAGTTCCGCTTCGCCGAAGTGGAACCGCTGACGCTCAAGGGCAAATCGCGCCCCGTCCCGGCGTTCCAGGTTCTCGCCGTCCGTGACGACCCGGAGCCCCTGCGCGGCATCGAGGGGTTCCCCAGCGTGCTCGTCGGCAGGGACGACGAGCTGGCGCGACTGGACGAGCTCTTCGCCGAGGCGCGAGAGGCGTCGGGAAGAACCGTCTCGCTCGTCGGGGAACCGGGAGCCGGGAAATCGCGCCTCGTCGCCGAGTTCTTGGAACACGTCCGGGAGGCTGGGTCGCCGGGGTTCCAGGCGGCGTGCCTGTCCTATACGCAGTCGGTTCCTTATTACGTCTTCCGCCGGCTTCTGGTGGATTGGGCGGATGTCGCCGAGTCGGACCCGTCCGAGGTCGTCACGATGAAGCTCCGGCGCGCCCTCGAGATGACGGGCGAAGACCTGACCGATGCGGAACCCTTCCTGCTGAGCCTTGTCGGCGGTGTCGAGACCGAACCGCTCGACGGGCTCGACGGGCAGACGCGCCAGCGGTTGACCGACAACGCCCTGGTGCGCGCGATGCTGGCGGCAGCGCGGGAACGTCCTGTCGCGTTCGTGTTGGACGATCTCCACTGGGCGGACGAGGCGTCGTCGCGCGTGCTCCGGCTCTGGGCGGGGCGAGTGAGCGAGTCTCACGGGCTGCTGATGGGTTTGCATCGCCCCGAGTTCGCCTCGGACTGGGGATGCGATCGGCACGCGACGATCTCCCTCGACACGCTCTCGCGGGGCACGATCCACGCGCTCGTGGATCGGCTCCTCGGCGAGGACAACGACGTGTCCGAGCGCCTGCTCGACGTCATCGTGCAGAAGTCGAGCGGGAACCCCTTCTTCGCCGAGGAGGTACTGCGGGCGTTCCTCGACAGCGGCGTCCTCGTCCGCGAGGAGGGCAGGTGGCATCTGACCCAGCCGCCGATGGAGGTCGCCGTCCCCGACTCGCTCCACGCCGTCATCATGGGCAGGCTCGACTCGCTGCCGGAAGACGCGCGGCGCATCCTCCAGGTGGGCAGCGTCATAGGCCAGACGTTCGAGACGGCGATCTTCTGCGAGCTGGGCTGGCATCTCGCCGGGATCGTCCAGCACACGGAGCGCCTGACGGAGCTCCAACTGCTCGTCGAGACGAAACCGCTGCCGGAGCTGACCTACGCGTTCAAGCAGGAGTATATCCAAGAGGTGAGCCTCGGCACGCTGCTGCTCAAGACCCGGCGCGAACTGCACAACGCCGTCGGCGAGGCGATCGAGCGGACGTACGCGGAGCGTCTCCGCGAACAGGTCGAGGTGCTCGCGTATCACTACGCGGAGGGGAGGACGTTGGCGAAGGCGGCGGACTACGCGAAGGAGAGCGCGACAAAGGCGCGGGAGGTCTACGCCAACCAAGCTGCCATCGACCGCTACGACCAGATGCTCGGATTCGCTGACGAGATGGAACCGGACGACGGCGCCGGAGCCGCCCGCATCCGCCTCGACGCCTACGAAGGCAAAGGCGACGTCCTTACGCTCACCGGCGACTACGACGACGCGCTCACCGCGTTCGACCAGCTCATCGGAACCCTGGACGCCGCCCAGCTAGCCAGCGAGCAGCGCGCCGTCCGCCACGCGAGCGCCCTACGAGCCATCGGCAACGTCCACCTCAAGCGCGGGAACTACGACGACGCTTTCCGCCTCTCGTCCGAGGGTCTCGACGCTCTCGAAGCGCTGGCGACCGAAGATGCCACGCGGGAACGCAGCCGCGTGACCGGGCAGATCGGGTTCATCCGGCTTCGCACGGGCGACTACGAAGCCGCCGACGCCCACAGCCGCGAGAGCCTTGCGCTCGCCGAACAGATAGACAGCCGCCGGGACATCGCCTACGCGTGCGTCGTGTCGGGTTTGGCGTCCTACCATCGCGGTCGAATCGACGAGGCGGTGAGCCAGTACCGGCACGCGCTGGCGGTCCGCGAGGAGATGGGCGATATCACCGGCGTCGCCGCCGTCCTCCAGAACCTGGGGAACCTCTATCTCGACCAAGCCCGCTACGACCTCGCCGAGGAGCACTACCAGCGCTGCCTGGAGATGCGGCGGAAGGCGGGCGACATTGCCGGGGCAGCGAACGTGCTCAACCAACTGGGGAACGTCCGGCTGGGAACCGGCGACTACGCGGGAACCGCCGAGTTCTACGCGGAATGCCGAACGGCGTTCGAGCGGCTAGGGAACCGGTTCGGGCTCGCCGTGACGCTGAACAACCTGGGACAGACGCACTTGGAGCAGGACGACCCGGAGACCGCGCGCGGATACCTCGAACAGGCGATCGAAGCGGCGGAAGCCCTCAAGGCGGGCGACCTCGCCGCCGATACGCAGGTCGCCCTGGCGCACGCCGAGCTGGACGCCGGGAACCTCGCCCGCGCAGGGAGCCTCGCGACGACCGCGCTCGAACGCGCTCGCGAGATGGGCAGCAAGGCGATCCAAGCGCGCGCTCGATGGGTTCTCGGACGACTCGCCGCCGCCCAGGGCGATGCTGCGACAGGGGAACGCGAGCTCACGGCGAGCCTCGAGCTCTTCCGGTCGGTCAACATGCGCCTGTGGGAAGCCCGCGCTTTGCTGGAACGCGCGCGGGTCTGCCAGCCGCCGGGGCGCGACGCCGACCTGCAAGCCGCCCTCGAAGCCTTCCGCGAGCTCGGGATGGCGCGCGACATCGCCCGCGCCGAAGCCCTCGCCGCCGATCTGCGGCAGCCGCCCGCTTCAGGACGAGGATGAGCCTGCCGCTGCGCGTTGCCTAGTGGTCAGTGACAGTGGATTGTCGGTTTGTCCAACCCCCACCCTAACCCTCCCCCATGCAAGGGGGAGGGGACATAGCCACCTCCCCCCGCGAAGCGTGCGGGAGGATTGAGGTGAGGGAAGACGAAATCTCCAAAGTAACTGACCACTAGCGCCCGGATACATTCCACAAGAGCACCGTCCCGTCCAAAGAACCCGTCGCCAAGGTCCGGCCGTCCGGGCTGAAACTCACCGACCAGCCAGCCGAGGTGTGTCCCGCGAGGGCTCGCAGCACCCGACCCGTTCCCACGTCCCAAAGACGCGCCGTCCCGTCCAAAGAGCCCGTCGCCAAGGTACGACCGTCCGAGCTGAAACTCACCGACCAGACCGAGTCCGTGTGTCCCGCGAGGGCTCGCAGCCCCCGACCCGTTTCCGCGTCCCAAAGACGCGCCGTCCCGTCATCCGAACCCGTCGCTAAGGTCCGACCGTCCGGGCTGAAACTCACCGACAAGACCGGGTTCATGTGTCCCGTGAAGGCTCGCAGCTCCCGACCCGTTTCCGCGTCCCAAAGACGCACCGTCCTGTCCCAAGAACCCGTCGCCAAGGTCCGACCGTCCGGGCTGAAACGCACCGAAGTGACCCGGCCCGTGTGTTCCGTGAAGGCTCGCAGCTCCGTCCCCGTCTCCACGTCCCAAAGACGCGCCGTAACGTCCTCCGAACCCGTCGCCAAGGTCCGACCGTCCGGGCTGAAACTCACCGAAGTGACCCCAGAAGTGTGTCCTTCGAAGGCTCGCAGCTCCCGACCCGTTCCCGCGTCCCAAAGACGCGCCCCGTCATACGAACCCGTCGCCAAGGTCCGACCGTCCGGGCTGAAACTCACCGACCAGACAGTCGAGGAGTGTCCCGTGAAGGCTCGCAGCTCCCGACCCGTCTCCACGTCCCAATGCCGCGCCGTCTCGTCCTCCGAACCCGTCGCTAGGGTCCGACCGTCCGGGCTGAAACTCACCGAAGTGACCCAGGCGGTGTGTCCCGTGAAGGCTCGCAGCTCCGTCCCCGTCTCCACGTCCCAAAGACGCGCCGTATCGTCCCAGGAACCCGTCGCCAAGGTCCGACCGTCCGGGCTGAAACTCACCGACCAGACCCCCCCGTGTGTCGGCGTGAAGGCTCGCAGCTCCCGACCCGTTTCCGCGTCCCAAAGACGCGCCGTCCCGTCCCAAGAACCCGTCGCCAAGGTCCGACCGTCCGGGCTCCACGCGACGGAGCTCAACCATCCGTCCGATTCGATGAACGCCTTCTGCGCGCCGTCTGCCGGGTCGTAGAGGTGGATCCCGATGCTCCCCACGACGGCGAGCGTCTTTCCATCCGGAGAGAAAGCCACTTCGTCGATGGAGCCCTTCCCGAACCGCGCTACTGCCCCGTCTGGAAGCGCGCGGCAGAGAGCTGGAACGAGCCACAGGAGCGCCAGCAGCGCTGTCAAGTTTCTTCGGTTCATCTTCCTTGCTCCCCTTCCACTTCTCATATCCCGCCCCATCGCGGTCCGATTCGGAGAACGCCTGGGCGCTCGGAACCGGGTATCGAGGTTCTGCTGCGCGCGGATGCGGTTCACCATCGCCGCGTTCGCCTCGCCGGCGCGGCGGACCATCGTGGTGACCTAGTGGTCAGTTACTTTGGAGACTTCGTCTCCCCCCACCTCAATCCTCCCCCACGCTTCGCGGGGGGAGGAGGCTATGTCCCTCCCCCTTGCATGGGGGAGGGTTAGGGTGGGGGTTGGACAAACCGGCAATTCACTGTCACTGACCACTAGACGGAATCATAGCATACACATGTTGTTCGGTCTTCCTGAATCTCGGCGTATGGGAGGGCAGGCATCGGCATTCGTCGGCAGGATCCAGGGCGAGTTCTCGGCAGGGCGAAGGTCGTCACGCTCGCGCTCCGGCGCAGCGCGTCTGCGCTATCCCCGCGACCGGATCAGCAGCGCGACGTTCTCGACGTGCGGCGTGTGCGGGAAGAGATCGACCGGCTGCGTCTCGGCGATGTAGTAGGAACCGTCGGCGCACAGGGCGAGCAGGTTCTCCGCCTGGGGAACCGGATGGCAGCTCACCGAGACGATCCGCGCCGGCGCGAGCTCCCGGATCGTCTGGACCGTGTTCGCGTGCAGCCCGGCTCTTGGCGGATCCACGATGACGACATCGGGCTGGATAACGGAGAGCGCCGATGGCAGACCGCCGTCCAGGTCGTGGGCGACGAAGCGCGCGTTGTTCACACCGTTCGCGTAGGCGTTCCGGCGGGCGCTATCGACGGCCGCCTCGGCGCGCTCGACGCCGAGAACCTCGCCCGCGTCCGGCGACAGCGACAGCGCGAAGGTTCCCACGCCGCAGTAGAGGTCGAGAACCGTCTCCCTGCCCGACATGTTCGCGAACCTCC
>VGLH01000129.1 GCA_016866785.1 Candidatus Poribacteria bacterium | reverse complement strand
CCGTGCCGCATCAGCAACTCGAACTGGGCAACGGTCTCAGGGTACTCGTCGCTGGGCCAGTCGGAATGCGGTTCGATCCGCTCGCCGAGTCGCGGGTAGGCTTCGAGTGCGGCGCGCAGAAGGTCGGGATCGCCCAACTGGATGAATCGCCGTAGGTGTTCCGTGTCTTCGAGAATCGTCGTGTCGTGTCGGACGCGCTCTCGTAGGTTCTCAGCGGTCAGGGCGAAATGCGGCGTGACCGCCCCGTACGCCCGCAGGAGGTCCTGCATGGAACCGCATGCCTCCGGGTGCTTGTGGGCAACGATGGTCAGGCAGGTCCCGGAGGAGTCGGCGCCGGCGTTCGGGTCCGCGCCGGCTGCCAGGAGCGCCTTGGCAGTTTCGAGGTCGTTGTTCGCGCTCGCCTCAAAGAGGGCTCTGCCTTGCGGCGCGAGGTCTTCGGGTTGGTTCGGATCCGCCCCGCTGGCGAGAAGGAGCCGGACGATTTCCGTGTGTCCGAGACTGGCAGCGAACCTCAGCGGGCTTTGGCGGCTGCTGTCGAGCCGGTTAGCGGCTTTCGGGTCGTCGTTCAAGATGCGTCCCACGGCGTCGAGGTCGCCGAGGTAGCACGCCGCTGTGAGCGTGTATTTGGCGCCCAGGTCGATCAGAGCTCGGACGATTTCGTCTGCTGGCGTGCGATTGTGCCGGCGGAACCAGTAATCGCCGCTCATCGCGGACAGGAGAGGGGTCCGCCCGTCGGCGCGTCGACCGTCGATATCGGCATCGTGCGCGAGAAACGCCCGTACAAGATGAGACTGCCGCGTGAGCGCCGCCCAGTGGATGCCCGTATTCCCGAACGCGTCCGACGCTGTCCAGAGCTCGGGACGGGCTGCCAGCGCGTTGTCGAAGCGGGCCATGTCGCCGTCGCGAATCGGCTGGGCGACGAGGGCGTCGAAGTCGGAGTGGTACGCGTACCGCTCCCGGAGCGTCTCGACGAGGACGGCGTGCACGTCATCGAATCCGCGAATCTGCGCCGCCGCGAGCAGCTTGTCCCACGCGTAGTACATGAACCGCGACCTGCCCGGTTCCGACCCGTGCTCCAACAGGAAGCGTGTCATCGCTGCGTTTCCGGTCCAGACCGCCATGTGGACGGGATAGGAATACCAGTACTCGGTGTGAACCAGATTGGCGTCCGAGTCGAGCAGTTGTCGGGCGGCGTCCAGGTCGTTGTGCGCTGCCGCCTCGAACAGCCGCCAGCCAGCGTTCCCGTCAACGGCGATGACGTCTTCGATGTACGGGCTGCGGCGCATGGCGTCGGGCTGCGTCAGAGCCTCGATGCACGCTGAGAACTGTCGGGTCAGATCGCTGCCGAAGTGATTGGGCATGAGGGACCTCCCTATTCCCTGGACCCGCGTTGACGTCGCCTGCCTCATCAGAGCAACGGACTCCTGCCAGGATCGGTTTCCCAGGCGGTACCACGTTCGCCGTGCCAGGCGTTGCACCATGCCGCCTGGTTCCTGCGTGGGTCGGAAGGGCGCACGCGTCAAGCGGATAGACGCACTCGCAGGGCTGTTTCATGAACGGACCGCCTGATCCCGAATCGGGTCAACCCAACGGGTCATTCCCGCGAGCCCCGCCTTCGCGGGAGCGACGGAGCGGAAACGGTGGCTCCATGGACGGCTGGTGTCCCGTCGGAGCAGCGGGCGTTCGTCTGGACCCCGCCGTGCGGGAACCGAGTGGCTTCATGAAACAGCCCTGCGCACTCGCCGCTTCAACGTGCGTGTCAACGGGGATCGTGGAGGCGCGTTCGTTTTTGCGGAGCCCTGCGACGCGTGGTAGACTGCGCGGGTGAACCCCGGTTGCCGCCGCCCTTGAGTCGCGATCTCAGGAGACGAAGCCGCGTGAACGACGACCGACCCGCCACGGATGCCGATGCCCTCGATATCCGGTACTTCGATGAGACTCGGCTTCGCCTCCTCAAGGAGCTCCGCAAGATCATCGTGGGTCAGCAGGAGGTACTGGACGACCTCCTGATCGCCCTCGTGTCGCGCGGGCACTGCCTGCTCGTCGGCGTTCCGGGTCTCGCCAAGACGCTCGTGATCGGCACGCTGGCGCGCGCGCTGGACCTCGACTTCAACCGCGTCCAGTTCACGCCGGACCTCATGCCGACCGACATCATCGGAACCGACATCATCCAGGAAGACCCGACGACTGGGAAAAGGGCGTTCCAGTTCCTGCGGGGTCCCATCTTCGCCAACGTCGTCCTCGCCGACGAGATCAATCGCACGCCGCCCAAGACGCAAGCCGCGCTGCTTCAGGCGATGCAGGAGTACCGCGTCTCGACCGGCGGAACGACCTACGAACTCCCTCTGCCGTTCTTCGTGCTGGCGACGCAGAACCCCATTGAGCAGGAGGGCACCTATCCGCTGCCCGAAGCCCAGCTCGACCGGTTCATGTTCAGCCTCTACATGGAGTACCCGTCGGTGGACGAGGAGAAGGAGATCGTCCTGACGACGACATCGGCTCTCGATCCGCAGATCGAGAGCGTCGTCAGCCGAGAGGACGTGGCTCGACTCCAAGAGCTCGTGCGGCGTGTCCCGATCGCGGATTACGTCGTCGAATACGCCGTCAACCTGGCGTCGCGTTCGCGCCCGGCGAACGAACAGGCGCCCGATTTCGTGAAACGATGGGTTGCGTGGGGAGCCGGTCCGCGAGCGTCGCAGTACCTGGTGCTCGGCGCGAAGGCGCGAGCCATCCTGCACGGCAGGGCGCACGCGACGCCGGAGGACATCCAGGCGATTGCCACGCGCGTGCTCCGCCATCGCATCCTCGTCAACTTCAGCGCCGAAGCCGACGGCATCAGCAGCCTCGACGTCGTGCACCGTCTGATCGAAGCCGTGGACGTCCCATTCCGCGAGCGCCGACGCCAAACCTGATTCCGATAACCAACAGCGGTTCAAGGCATCTCCATGGCGCGATCCGGCACGGGGTCCAACGCCCGACAGCGTCTGGGCGAGATCCGCAACATCCGCGATATCCCCCAAGCGATCCGCGGCGGATCGGTGGCGCCGGTCTACCTTGCGTTCGGCTCCGAGCAATACCTGCTGGAAGAGCTCACTGACGCCATCGTGGCGGCGCTGTCGCCCGACGCGGCGGCGCGGTCGATGAATGTCGACATGCTGGACGGAACCGTGACGACGGTCGAGGAGCTGACGTCGATCGCAGAGACGTTCCCGATGGCGGGGAACCGTCGCGTCGTCGTGGTGCATGATCCGGCGTTCCTCAGCGGCGCGGCGATTCCCACGCCGGTCGAAGCCCTGCAACAGGCATCCGACGCGCACGATTCGGGCAACGACTCGCGGGCGCTTGGGCTGCTGTTCGTTGCGCTCGGACTGGAACCGGTTCCCTTGGACTCGTCAGAGGCGCAGCTCCAGATGGCGGCTCTCCGGGCAGACGTTCTGACTCAGGCTCCCGCCTTGGCAGCGTTCCTGGATGGCGCTGCAGGGACCTTCGGGGAGATGCCTCTGCCGGACTCGACGGACGCCGTCTCCAGTGCGTCGCGGTTCTCGGAATGGCTGTCGGAAGGTCCTCCGCCGACCTGCACGGTCGTCCTGATGGTTCGCGGAAGCGTCGACGGGCGGTCGCCGCTGGTGCGGGAGATCGCTCGGGTCGGCGTCGTGGCGGATGTGGACTCGTTGCTTTCCGGTAGTGGCGGCGCGGCTTCCCGCGACACGGTCGCGCGGTTCATCGGGAAGCGGCTCAACGACGCGGATCGGCGGATCGCGTCGGATGCGTTGGCGGCGTTCCGGTCGCGGACAAACGATGATCTGGGTCGGATCGTGGACGAGCTGGAGAAGCTCGTCGCCTACGTGGGCGATGCCGAGGAGATCACGCTCTCCGATGTCACAGCTGCCGTGTCGGACGGGACTTCCAGTTCGGTGTTCGACCTGACGGATGCGCTGGGCGCACGCGACCTCGCCAAGGCGCTCATGTGCCTTGACGACGTGCTCAAGCAGGGGGAACCCCCCCTTCGCGTCCACGCGATGCTCGTGCGGCAGGTGCGGATGATGCTTCAGGCGCGTCTGCTGTGCGAAAGCGGGCGCGTCCTCGACGTCGCGCCGGAGATGAGCTATGGTGCGTTCAGTTCGGGCGTCCACGGGAAGTGGGATGCGGAGACGGTTCGCAGCCTACCGTCGGGCGCTCAGACGAACCTGCTGAAACAGAAGCCCTATGCGGCGTATCTGGCGTTCCGGCAGTCGGCGAAGTTCACGACGGCGGAGTTGCTGGTTGCCTACGAGCGGCTGATCGAAGCCGACGAGGAGATGAAGTCGTCAGGCGGGTTCGGCGACCTGAGCCTATCTCGCACCATCGAACGGATCATTCGTCCGACCGGCTCTGCCGGGTGACGGCGAAGGCGCAGGAAGATGCACATGTTTGCTGGCTTGGCGTTGTTGCTGTTTGGTGGGTTGGCGATTGCCGGTGGCATCACGCTCGCCATCGTTTGGATGGGTATCTCGTACTCATCTCGGAAGAGCGGACTGATTCGCGGCGCGACGGAACGCGAGCTGCAGAAGGTGATGCGAGAGCTTTCCGAGATGCGCGCCGACATCAAGGCGATCCGGGAGACGCAGGCGGACCTGACGCTCATGCTCGAAGATCTACCACGTGCGGCGATCGGCGCACGGGGTCGCCAGGAAGAGGCGCACTGATATGGTGCCGATTGCCGTGGGTCCTGACGTGATCGTACCGGTGACAGCGATCATCGCCATCAGCGCGTTGATGGCTCTGAAGATCGTGGCAGGTGCCCTGACACGGTTCCGCCGGTCGGTTCCGAAAGGGCTCGAAGAACAACTCGCCTCGTTGCGCCGCGAGATCGCCGAGATGCGCGGTCAGGTCGAAGCGCTTCGGGAAGCGCACGCCGATTTGACGCTGACGATCGACCAGGTGCAGCCGGTGCCCCGCCGTGCCGCTCTGACCGACGACCGGTCGGAATGCCCCTAATCCAAGCGCTCGGCGGGTTCATTCCAGATCAGTCCGGATCAGTGCAGGGGAACCAGTGGTCTGTTACTCGATAACTGTGGGATACAGCGTCTTGAGTTTCGAGCGCGCGTCCTGTGTGCGGAAGCAGTTCGTAGAGAGCGGACGGCTTGTGTGTGTTCAGATTGTCCATGACGACGCGTATGACCGCGGCGTCCGGAAAGAAGTCGTCCACCAGGCGCTGCACGCATCGCGCGAAATCCTGCTTGGTGCGGCGTTCGGTCGCCTCGACGTACCGCCAGCCCGCGAAAGGCTCCACATACATGAAGAGGTTGCACACACCCCTACGGCTGTATTCGTAGTACTCCCATTCCGGTTGTCCCGGTTTGGGCGGAAGCGGCTCTCTGAGGTCTTCCAACAACTGATACGGGCGCTCATCGAAGCACACGCGCGGACGCTTCGGGTCATCCGGCTCTTCATACAGGTCCAGGATCTCCTCCATCCGGCACACAAACTCCGCCGCTCCTACGATACGCCCGTGAGGCGGAACACGTAGGCGTGCTGCGAGGGCAACTCGTGAGGCATGAGGATGGGAAGCTCGATCCGCATCGCCCCGTCGGCGGACTTCCAGGACAGGTTCCCTTCGCGGCCGAGGAGCGTCACCGTCGTTGACGCCGTCGGCTTGGGCGCGGTCAGAGCGAGCTCGCGTCCTGGCAAGCCCAGAGCGATGGCGTAGACGGCTCCGTCGCGCGTTGTGTAGTAGACGCCCTCCTCGCCTGTCTGCCGCCAGGACCGCGACCCGTAGATCGCCCCGCCGTTGACGTCGAGCCATCTGCCGAGCTCCAGCAGGCGTTCCTGCATGATGACCGGGATGCGCCCATCCGCCGTGGGGCCGACGTTCAGGAGCAGGTTCCCGCCCTTGGCGACCAGCTCGACGAGCATGTGGACGAGCTGCTTCCCAGTCAGGTAGTCCTCGACATCCTCGTTGCGGTTGTAGCCGAACGATCTCCCGATTCCCCGGTTTTCCTCCCACTTCTTGCCCTCGGCGAGCGACTTCCCTCCGCCGACGTGTCCGTACTCCGTCGTGAAGTAGTCGCCGTGAGAGCTGCGGCACTCGCTGCCCCAGCGGTCGTTGGCGACGATCTCGTCGCGGCAGGGGGATTCGTTGTAGAGCCAGGCGAGGAACTCGCGGCTACGCCAGGAGTCGGCGGGGTGTTCCCACTCGCAGTCGGAGAAGAGGATCGCCGGTTCGTAGCGTTCGATGACCTGCTTCAACTGCGGGAGCATGTGGCGGTCGACGTAGCGGGCGAGGTTCGTGCGGTAGTCGGGGTGATGCCACTCGTAGAGGGAGTAGTAGAACCCCATCTTGAGCCCGGCGGCTCGACCGGCTTCGGTGAGGTCGCTCAGCAGGTCGCGGTGGGGCCCGACATCGACGCTGTTCCAGTTCCAGCTATGGGGGCTTTGCCAGAGGCAGAATCCGTCGTGGTGCTTGGAGGTGAGAGCGACGTAGCGGGCTCCGGCTCGCTTGAAGAGGTTCGCCCACTTCTCCGGCTCGAAGAGCTCGGCGCGGAAGCCGGAGACGAAGTCCTGGTAGCGGAACCCTTCGCCGTAGGTCTTGGCGTGGAACTTCCAGGTCTCGCCATCGCGGTTCGCCATGGCGTTCCAGTACCACTCGGCGTACTGCCCCTTGGGTCCCCACGCCGGAACGGAGTAGAGCCCCCAATGGATGAAGATGCCGAACTTGGCGTCGTCGAACCACGCCGGGCACGGGCGGCTGTCGAGGGATTCCCAGGTCGGTGCGTAGGTCATGGGCGGTTCTCCTCACGGGTGCGGTCGAGCGTGTCCAGAATCAGCTTCGCGATGGCAACTTCATTCCGTCGCTTCCGCGGGAATGACGGAACGCATCGCACGGCAGTCCTGGACGATCTCAGTGTCAAAAGGACGTCGAGATGCCGATCTGCGCGGTCGTCTTCTTGATGGGCTCGAACCCTTCGCCGTCCGCGCGTTCGCGGAACCGATACTCGCGCGTCAGGACGAGCTGCATGGGACCCTGGATGTTGTAGGCGATCTCGACGACGAACAGCGACTTCTCGTCGAGGTCCACCAAGTCCTCGAAGAAGGACTGCTCCTCGTTCTTGGAGTCGACGCCGCCGATCCCGCGCTTGGTGTAGAACGCGCGGACGTCGACCGGTTCCAGCAACGTCGTCTCGACGAACCGGGCGGAGAGACGCGGGTCGCCGTCGGGACCGTCGCCGTTGTAGTCCTCGAAGATCGCTCCGACGAACGCCTTCTCCTGGTAGGACATCGTCGCGCTGCCGTAGTAGCCGTTGGTCGCCGTCCGCGTCGGGTCGAACCAGATCCCGTGATCCGGCGTGCGGGCGAGGTACTCGTAGTCATACCCGAAGAGCGTCGGGACGAACCCCGCCTGCATCGTCCGGTATTCGAGCTTGGCGCGCAGCGAGGCGACGTCGAGCCCGATGCCGACGGCGTCGCCCATCTTCGCTTCGGTCGTCAGCTCGCCAGCGTCCGAGATCGACGGAAGGCTCGTCGCGGCGACCTCGTTGTAGAGCTCCAAGAGCATCGACTCGGAGCGCACGAGCGGGAAGGCGGCGTCTCCGGCATAGGCGATCAGCGGGTCTTCGTCGGTGATTCCCGCCGACTTGGCTCCGTCGGCGTCGGGCACCGGGTTGATATCGACGAGGGCGGTCGCACCGAGGGTGAGGCGGTTCAGAAGGCTCTCGGTGCCGGCGAGGGGGCGGATGAACGCCCTGCCTCCGAAGAGCTCCGGCTTGTCGAAGTTGTTGAGCATCGTCTCAGCGCCCCACGAGCCCCGGTCGAGGTTGAGCCGGGCTCCGCGCCGGTCGAAGTTCGAGTAGCCCTCCATCAGCATGCCGTGACCGACGCGGACGTCAAAAAGCTCGCCATAGCGGGCGTAGAAGGGCGCGCGCGGCGTCGCCCACTCGACGTAGCGGATCGCCCGCAGGTAGGAGCTGAGGGAGTCCCATTCCTCGCCGTCTTCGGTGAGGAGCTTCGTCTTGGTGTCGGCGTCGGGATCGTCGCCCGACGGTTGCCCGACGAGCAGAACCGCCTTCATGCCGATCCCCACGCGTCCGAATCGGAAGTCGGGGCGGAGATCAACGCGCCAGTAGGGGTCGCCGTCGATGACCGTGACGCCGGTGAACGCGTTGAGACTGCTCGATGTCGCTGCGGGGAGCGTCGGCGCGAGGGCGCTTGTGTCGCCCTGCGCGCGAGCGCTGCGGGCTCCACCGGTGAGGACGAGGACGGACAGGGCGAGCGATACGAAGGTCGCGCGGATCGGGCGCATGGAGCGTCTCCTAGCTGACCGCAAGGTAGAGGGCGAGACGGGCGAAGGAGTCATCGGCGGACCCCTCGGAACAGGGCGACCGCAATGACGGCAAAAACGACGTTGGCGATCCACGGCGCGAGCGAGGC
Organism: Candidatus Poribacteria bacterium; assembly: GCA_016866785.1. Classification (NCBI taxonomy): domain Bacteria; phylum Candidatus Poribacteria; species Candidatus Poribacteria bacterium. Next base: position 2,859 of record VGLH01000129.1, on the reverse strand, counting down.
GGGAATACGCCCGTTCTCGCCCATCGCCTCGAACATGGCGATCGCCATGCCCCAGTAGAGGAAGCTGATGAGCATGGTCGCCGGGAAGCCGATGGCGACGGCGAACCGACCGAACTGCATCGAGAGCGGCAGGCTCAGCATGACTCCCACGAGCAGAGCGAAGGAATAGGCGATGTTGTGATGCATCCGCACGACCTCGGCGCGGGTCGGCAAGCCGGCGCGGGTCTTGAAGGCGATGACCCGCCGGAGCTCGTTGAAGTCCATCGCGGAAGGGTCGTTGGCGGTGGCGACAAGGATTTGAGGGTCGGCGGTCAGGGCGCGGTCGCGTTGAGTGTATCGCTCGAAGGCGGTTCCCGCGTCGCGGTAGTCGCGCCGCCATCCGTGGCTCAGATGCCACTGGCCCGGTTCCCAGGTGGCGAAGGAGGCGTAGGTTTCGGCGACGAGCTCGCGGTCTTGGAAGTCGTAGAACGTCAGATGGTAGGCGCGCTGATCGGGCACGTCGAGGGACTGGATGTACGCCAGGCTGTCGCTGCTGTCGACGAAGATGATCTCGCGGTCGGCGGCGTAGGTGGTCGTCGGGTCGAGCTCCTGAACGCGCTGGATGGAGGGTGCGACGATCCGGTCGGTGAACAGCAGCGAGACGAGGCAGCAGAGGAACGCGAACCCGAGGATCGGCAGCGCGAGTCGGTAGAGATCGACGCCGGCGGACTTGAGGGCGACGATCTCACGGGAGCGTGTGAGACTCCCCACCGTGAAGAACGCCGCGAGGATGCCCGACGCCGGGATGACTTCGAGGATGCGTTCCGGCGCGCGGTAAAGGAACAAGCGGAGCCCTTCGGCGAGGCTCTGCGAGTCGGAGAAGATGGTGCCCAGTTCCCGGTCGCCGAAGCGCACGAGCAGAATGAGCGCGACTTGTAGCACAAACGACAGGACGAACAGCCCGGCGAACTTTCGCAAGACGTACCGTGCCCGAATCGGCATGGGCATCCAGAGGACGAAGCAGGTCAGGAGCGCCGACGGCAGAGCGACGTACAGCAGGACGTTGCGCGTCATCGTCGGAGCGTCCAGAGACCGGCGGCGACGCCGATGACGAGGATGGGGACGTTGGGAAGCCATGCCCCGACGACCGGATGGATCATCGCCCGCTCTCCCAGCGTTTCGCCGACGCGCAGGAGCGTATAGTAGACGATGATGAGCGGCAAGCCGATCGCCATCCCCATCATGAACCCGCTGCGGCGTGTGACGATGCCCAGCGGGACGCTCGCGAGAGCGAAGGCGATGCAGGCGAAGGGGATCGAGTACTTCTTGTGAAGCTCCATGCTGGCGCGTCCCAGCGATAGGCGGACGCTGCGGGCGGATGCGTCCGGCGCGCTCGCCAGCTCGGCGCGCAGGTCGCGAATCTCCTGGCGGAGGGTCCCGCTATCCATCGTGCGGTAGATCTTGTAGGTTCCGCCGGATCGGGCGAACTGGTCGCCGATGTTTAGGGTCATCTCCTGGGTGGGGAACCGGATGGCGAGAACATCCTCGTCGCGTTCTCCGGGCTCGTAGGAGACGCCGTCGTAGAGCGTGAGAACCGAGTTGCCGTTCATGAGGCTCAGGGACGCCTCGCGGGCGGTGGTGAGTCGGGGTCGTCCGTCGCGGTATCCCTCCCAGATGCGGATGTTGCGGAGCCGCTTCGTCTTGGGCTCCATCCGCTCGAAGTACCAGAGGCGTTCGTCGCCCTCCATGCTGCGCATGACAACGCCCTCTTCGAGGACGAGGGCGGGGCTCTTCCGGCTCAGCTCCAGGTAGAGGTCGATGTAGTGGCGGTTCCCCCAGGGCAGGCCGCCGTCCATCATCCAGTAGTCCGTCGCCGCGAAGACGCATCCGACGACCGCGACGGGCAGCAGCAACCGGTGGATGCCCATGCCGCTGGCGCGCATCGCCGTGATCTCGCCTGTGAACGCGAACTGCCCCAGCACCATGAGCATGCCCGCGAGAACCGCCATCGGGATCGTCAGCGCCAGAACGGACGGCAGGGCGTAGACGAGCAGCTCGGCGAGGTACCACAGACTGATGTCCTTGCTGACGAACCGCTTGGTCAGCAGGAAGATCTGGCGGAGGATCAGGATCGAGCTCGTCGCGACCAACGCCAGGAGGAAGAAGAGGAGGAACTCGCGCAGGACGTACCGAGTGATGACTCTCAACGGCGCTGGCTCGACTTTCGATTCGCGTGGGCAGCCGCATGCGACGCGGATGGCGCTGGAATCATGGTAGACGAACGCCCTTGGATCGGCAACCAGCGGCATCGCGCGATGCCTGTAAGGACGCTCGGCGGCGTGGTCCGTCGTGCATTCGTCGTTTTCGCGCCGAAGTCGGAGTGTTTGACAGGGCCCGCTCTCGACATCGAGGACAAGGTGCGTCGCCTCTAATGTCAACGGCAAGCGAGCCGCCGAAGACAATGGGAAGGCGGGCATCGACAAATGGGCGGTTCCGACCAGCAGGGCCGTTTCACGAATGTATGAGTCCTCTGAGTTGCCATGCTTGCTGGGGTTTGGCTGCGAATCGTCGAGTCGCTCGGGCGACGTTGTCGACTCCGTTGCGGCGCAGGAATCCCAGCAGGCAGGCTCTTACTGTCGCCACGACGCAGGGCGTAGCTCCCAACGGACTTGGGATCGATCCTCGTCATAGGTGACGTCTCGGACTCGATGGTTGCGGTTCTCGATGTGCCAGTGCTGTCGGCGGAGGCGAAACAGCGCTTCGGGAGAACCGGTCGTCGCATCCAGGCTCGTCAGACCTACCTCTACCTGCCGACGCGTCTGACCATGGCGCGTGGTTTCCCGCTGGAGGTAGTAGGCTTGCGTGGCATTGTGCCAGTCG
>VGLH01000128.1 GCA_016866785.1 Candidatus Poribacteria bacterium | reverse complement strand
GCGGGAGCTCTGATCGAGATCCGTCTGGCGCAGCCCAAAGCCACCACGATGTCCGACCGTGCCGCATTGGCGCTGCTCGAGGCTGAGGCGCTCTTGGCTTCCGGACAGGCGCAGCAGGCAGAGGATGCCTTGAGCAGAGCCGACCTTGCAGCCCGGGAGCCGTCCGAGATGGCTCGCTCGCTGCTCTTACGAGGCGACCTTGCACTCCACCGGGGCGACCTACCGGCGTCCGAGGACTTCTATCGGCGAGCCGCCACCGACGCACCAGCCACTTCTGCCGCTCGTGGAGCGTTGGACCGGCTGTGTCTCGTAGGGGACGCACGGGCGTCGGATACGTCGCTCGTGCCGCACTACCTCTCCGCGCTTCGGTTCGCGATGCGGGGCGACGTCGCCGGAGCGCGGACGGCTTACGAGCGCGTCGTCTCCGAACGCGGGGATTCCAGGCTGGCAGACCGAGCCCGAATCGCTCTCGCGAGACTGCACGAGCGTTCCGGCGATCACCCCGACGCCGTTCGCCTCCTTGAGGACGTTGCGCATCGCGGTGGACCCGCAGCAGGAGACGCGTTGCTGGCGCTGGCGGCGCTCCATCGCTCGTCACATGACACACAGGCAGCGTTGGACGCCTACTCGCGGCTGGCTGAGCTGCTCCCGGATTCGGCGTACGCCGTCGAGGCGCGCGCGCGCATGCGCCAACTGCTTCCCGCGGAGAGCCAACCCTAGGAGCAACGGTTGCGAATCGTGGGCGGCAAGGGCCTCTGGGCTTCGATGGCACTCGTTTGGGCCCTCGCGACGATCTCCGTCGCGCAAGATTGGCTCCTCGTCCCGATGGATCGGCGTCAGACCGATCACCTCAAGGCGTACGGGCTCACCTACTGGACGCTGCAGGAACCGCGCGAATACCGCGCCGAGTGGCTCCTGAACTATCGTGGGGGCAGCTTCCTGCTCGAGGATCGTGCCGATGTGCGCCGTAGAGCGCTTGCCATGGGAGTCGCCGTGGAAAGGTGCTCCGACGCAGACCGATCCGCCATCCGTAGCGTGATGGACGACTCCAACATGGACACGGTCGTCTTGGAGAAAGCTCCCAAGATCGCCGTCTATGCCCCGCCCGAGGACACGCCGTTTCGGGACCCGTGGGATGACGCCGTCAAGCTCGCGTTGCGCTACGCCGAGATTCCGTACGACACGATCTGGGACCGAGACGTGCTCGCCGGAGTGCTCGAGGCGCAGAACTACGACTGGCTCCACCTGCACCATGAGGATTTCACCGGGCAGCACGGGAAGTTCTACGGTGTCTATCGCAGCGCCGCATGGTACCAGCAGCGCGTCGCGCTGTTCGAGTCCGAAGCGAAGGCTCTCGGGTTCGCGTCAGTCCCCCGACTCAAGGGAGCCGTCGCGCTTGCCATTCGCGACTACGTGGCACAGGGAGGGTTCCTGTTCGCGATGTGCTCAGCGCCGGAAACGCTCGACATCGCGCTCGCAACCAACGGCGGCGCCGTCGATGTCGTCGCACCGGAGCTCGACGGCACGCCGATCGCGTCGGGTTTCGCCCAACGCCTCGATTTCGCGGGCACGCTCGCCTTTTCCGGTGCAGCCCTGGTCACCGATCCGTACGTCTACGAGTTCTCCGACATCGATGACCCGAAGCCGGAGATGTCGCCGGATACCGGAGCGCAGGACTTCGCCCTGTTCGAGTTCTCCGCGAAGCACGACCCCATCCCGACGATGCTCACACAGGATCACGTGACCAAGGTTCCCGGATTCCTCGGTCAGTCCACGTCGTTCCGGATGGGACGTCTGCGCGACACGATCACCGTCCTCGCCGACATCCCGGGCTCCGACTACGCCAAGTACATCCACGGAAAGCTTGGGAAAGGGACGTTCACATTCCTCGGCGGACACGACCCGGAGGACTACCAACATCGCGTCGGCGAAGAGGACACACGGCTGGAGCTCCACAAGAACTCACCTGGGTACCGGCTCATCCTGAACAACGTTCTGTTCCCCGCCGCCCGCGAGAAACCTCAGAAGACCTAATGCCTGCCGTCCTGCACAGCCACACGCCCTGTTGAGTCGGAGTCCTACGTCCTGCCAAAACGCCCGTCGGCAGAACAAGAGAAAGGACGCACACGTTCCGACCTGTCGAGGCGGAACCGTGTGCGTCCATGTGTTCGATATCGCGTGCCTTAGAGCGCGCGCGTGTACTCGCCTTCGTTGACGGCGATCGCGATGTTGTCGATGCCTCTGCGCTTCGCACGCTCCATGATGTCCACGACGATACCGTGGAACGCGTTCTTGTCAGCACGAATGATCAAGGTCTCGATATTGCGCTGATTCAGTCCGAGGAAGTTCTCGAGTGAATCCAGGTCCGCGATGCGCTTGTCGTCGACCGAGATCTGTCCGATCGCGTTCACGTAGATATTGAACTTCTTCCGAGCGAACTCCGCCCGAGCCTTCGACTCCGGTAGATCGACCCGGAACGGGGGCGGAACTCGGAGGACGTTGGACACCATGAAGAAGATCAGGAGCAGGAAGACGCAATCCACCATGGGCCCCATTTGGAGCTCAGGCAGTTCTCCTGACGCCTTCTTGGATTTCACACGCATCTGCGAATCTCCCCAAAACGCTCAGACACGCTCGTGTCCTGTGGAACCGTCGCCAAGCTCGACGGATCGACCGACTACTCGCGAGCAACCATCGCGAAGCCGATCTTCTCGATGCCGGCACGCTTGGCAAGGTCCATCACGTGCACGATCTGGTCATGTCGAACGCTCCGACCCGACTGGATGATCAGCATATCCTTCTCTTCGGGCGTCGCGTTCATGAACCGGGCGTACGTGTTCTCGAACGTCACGATGTCTTCAACGCCGCCCTGGCTCAGGAGCATGATCCCCTCCTTCGCGCCGGGAGCGGGGTCCTGAATCCGCAGGACGGCGCCCTTGGGCTTGTCCGAGCTCGGACGACCAGGAGGCGGGAGCTTCACACGGATCCCAGGGAGCGGCGTGAACGTCGTAGACAACATGAAGAAGATGATGAGCAGGAAGACGCAGTCGATCATCGGCGTCATGTTGACTGCCGGCTGTCGTCTCGCCTTCCGCTCGACGACGGCTTCCTCGACGTGGGTCTTTTGCAGCATGGTCGCTCCCTCGCTGCTAAGTGGATGGGTTGCCCCGACGTATCCGCCAGGGCAACCCGATACCGACGCTACTTGCGAGCCATTGCCTCGGCGAGGGCGTTGACTGTGTCGGTCGCAGCGACTTCGATGCGAACCGTGCTCGAGTTCACGGTGTTCTCGAACGCCGCGTAGAAGACCAGCACAGGAGCGGCGATGAACAGACCCGCCGCCGTCGTGTAGAGCGCTTCGGAAATACCACCGGCGAGCGCGTTCGGGTCGTTTGTGCCTTCGAGGGCGATGATCGTGAAGGACTTGATCATCCCCGTCACCGTTCCCAGCAGACCGAACAACGGCGCGACGACGGCGATCGTCGAGAGCCACGTGAGGTTGCGCTCATACTCGGGGACTTCCAGCAGCGCAGCTTCCTGCATGGACTCCTGGATGTCCTCCTTCGCGATTGCCGTGCCGCCAACCTGCCCGTGGCTGTACCTCACCAGACCCGCCTTGAGCACGTTCGCCAGAGGCGTCCCACGCTCCTCACAGGCCTGAACGGCCTCCATGACGTTCTTCTGCCCGAGCGCATCGCTGATCCGCTGCAGCAGTGCTTCGTTGCCACGATTGAGTCGGCTGTATGCGATGAGCCGCTCGACGACGAACGTCACGGCGAACACCGAACACAGAAGCAGGAAGGGACCGACGACACCGAACTTGCGGGCGAAGGAGACCAGCGTCTCCTTGCGGCGCAGCTTGATCTCGGACGGCGTCATCGCGCCCGAAACAACCGTCACGGGCTGGTTCTGACGAGTCGTGAATCCATCCGCGCTGATCGTCAGCAGGTACGTGCCGGGAGCGATGTCCGTGACCTCAAACTCGCCGGTCGGACCCGTCGTCGTGCTGCCCGAGGATTCCGTGCCGGTGTATTGGATCGTGGCGTTCGCGACCGGCGGATTGCCCGAATCGGTCGACTTGACTGTACCGCTGAACCCGGTCGTCGCGACTTCGCCGCTCATCGCCGCATCGCCGCCCATGGCAGCATCGATGCCCGGTACGGCGGGAGGGGTCGCCGCTTCGTCCTGAGCCTGAGATGTCGTGATGACACACGCCAGGCCGAGGATCAAGCCGAGAAGGAGAAGGGAATACTTGCGCATTGTGCGAGGGCCTCCTGAGAGGTAGATGTCGTGGGAAGCCGCCAGAGCCGGCACACGCGGCTCCGGCGGCTCGAACGAGTCCTTAGAACCCGACCATGGCGCGGACGAATGTCGTGTTGCTCGATACATTCCGCAGGACGTCCTTGCGGATGCGGAAGCCCGACAGGACGACCACATTGAACCCAGCCCATAGACCCTGTTGGATGATCTGGAGTTCGAAGATGCGCGTGCGCGAGCTCGGCCGATACAGAATCGGCGCGTTCGCGAAGCCGTCCTCACCCAACGCGGTCAGGTACCGGAAGTAGTCCGTGTCCTTGTTCACGAACTTCCTGTACTGGAAGCCCGCCAGCAGCTTCACGCGCTGCGAGAACTGGTAGTCGAAGCGCGCGCCCTCGACTGTCTCACGCGTGTTGCGGTTGAATCGCAGGTATTCGAGGCTCTCGGCGTCGCCAGGCTGGATCTTGAGAGGATCCAACGCCATCCGCGTCTCGCCCTCGAACGGCGCGATGTCGAACACCGGCAGTTCCTCATTGTCTCGGTCGTTGTACCGCTCGACGATGTACTTGTAGAGCGGAGTGAGGACCATGTCCTCACCGACCTTCCTCACGAACGTGCCGACGCCCGGTAGACGCGTGAAGGGGATCTCATAGCGGGCTTTGAGAATCGCCAACTGCTGGCGAACGTCCTTGCCATCGATGACGTGGAAGTTGCCATCGGCGTCGGTGTAGGTGCGTACGCCGTAGGCGCGCGCTTCCCAGTTGCCGACGTCGAACAGGAGGTTCGGATCCGGATAGAACGGGTATGAGCGACGGCCGCCACTGGCGTCGACCTGGTTGATGGGAACCATCAGGTCGATTCGCTCATAGATGTTCTCGGTCTCCGGATCGTCCAGAACGATCGCGCGTTCCTCGTCCGGGGGGTTCTGCTTGCCCAACGACAGGAGGTACTTGAGCTCCAGCGTCAGGTTCGGAATCGCGTTGTAGAGGAACTGGAGCGTCGTCGTGTTCTCTTTGGCGTTGAAGAAGTCCAGCTTGTCCGGGATCTCTTCGATGTCGAGCTGCCCGACGCGCAACGTGATCGCGTAATCCGGGATGTCGTCCGTAACCGCGCGGAAGCGGTTCTGCAGGTTGAACGTCCCGAATTCCGCGATGTCGCGCTGGAAGTGGAAGTGGAGGTACTTCGAGTCGTTCCGGCGCGCGCTCGACACTTCGGTCTCGTTCAGCCAACCGAACAGGAGCGTCATGTTGTCGAGGATGTCCCATCCCGCCTTGACGTGGTAGCCCTTGCGGTCGATGCCGTATTCGTAGTCCGGCTCGAAGTCATCCTCGAGGGAGTCGATGACGCTGTTGTTGTTCAGGTCGGACAGATCGTCGAACACCGGCGGATCGGCGTCGAAGATCAGGAAGTCCTCCTGGAAGTCCAAGATGCCGTTGAGGTCGCGGTCGTCTGCCTGCGGCAGCACGCCGTCGAAGTCGTTGTCATCGGGCCAGTCGTCGTTGTCGTCGTCGTCCTCGACGAGGGAGTAGACGCCCTCATCCCACGGCGCCTGGTCCTGCGATGCCGGGGTCCGTTCGACGTTGTATTCCTCGTCGCGATCGGTGTTCGCGCCGAAGTTGACGTAGTTCGTCGTGTATCCCGGATCGACTCGGTAGAACGCCTCCTCGAAGAGGATATTGCGGAACCGGTGCTTCAGATAGACGAACCAAGCGATGTCAGCCGAGTCATTCTCGGACCCGGCGAAGTCAGCTCGGAACGCTTCACCGTCGTTCGCGGCGAACGTGCGCCCTTCGGAGACCTTGTCAGCCAGGAAGTCCGCACCGGCGGGGTCTTGCAGGCCCGGATCCGACGCCAAAAGCGTGTAGTCGATCTTGTCCTGGGGGATCGTCGGGAACTGCTTGTACTTGGCGTTGATCGAGTACTGAGCGCGGATGAGCACGTTGCCCACCGTACCCTCGAGATCGACGCCGTAGAGCGCCGCGCCACGACCCGCCCCGTACTTGTAGGAACCCAGCGTGATGGGATCCCAGTTGTCGGGGTTGGCTGCCATCGACTTGGCGTCGTAGTCCTCTTGACCGATGTTGCCCTCGCGCTGAATGACGTCGCGATAGGGCATCTCGATCAAGCCCGTCTCGGACTTGATCCACGGGCCCGCTTCGTCGCCGACGTTGTCGACACTGTAGCCACGGACGACGATGTTGTAGTCGCCAGCGACCTCGATGTCCGTGAGCTCAATGCTCTTGACAACGGACGGATTGAGGGTCCCGCCGCCGGGCAAGCTGCGAAGGTCCAGGATCCAATGGAACGCGTCAAAGCCGTTCGCGACGCGCCACGCGCCGAAGCTCGGGTAGCCATCGTCCCGACCATCGACCGGCTTGATGCGCGGATCCGGCATCTCCTTGGTGACGGTCGTGTCCGGCTCAGGCGCTTCCAGAACCGGTCCAGCCAGCGCGCCGTCCTTCATATCCGCTACGGTGACGACGAGCTCGAGCTTCTGCTCCTGGGTCGGCAGGGGCCGACGGATGATCAGCGGCTCCTCGAGCGGCTCGCCGGTCTTGGGATCCTCGGTGATCGTCTCGACTTCGTACTTGCGCTCTTGGTACTTGATGACGACCTTCATGGTCTTGAACGCCGCCCCGACGCGCCCGTCTTCGGGCGAGTCGTCGCGGAAGGTCATCGTCAGCACGGCCGGGGGCGTGTTCGCGACCGTGCCAAGGAACGGGTTGTCGATCCGCTGATGGAACTCGCGGTGGAGGTTCACGTAGGTGAAGCCAACGCGGAAGATGTCACCGATCAGCCCCTGAGCGCGGAAGCCGATCATGCGCGCGTTCTCGAGGAAGTCGCCACCTTCGGTCGATGTGCGTCGCCCGAAGGTCGGCGCGAGCGTACCGCCGCCCCCCGCCTGGGGAATGTAGATGGTGTTGCTGATTCGGGAGTTCAGCAGTGAGAACAGGTGGCGCTCATGGGAGAAGGACAGGTCGAATCGGTGACCGTCGAACTCCGTCTTGCGCATGATGTACCCGGCGGGGAATAGCGTCTCCGGCTTGATGCGCAGGTGGTCACCGATCGCGGCTTCGGAGTGCCGGCCGCGGAACGTGTCCTCCGTGAGAATCTGACGGTCCAACTGCAGCACGAACCGGTTGCTGTCGAGCTGACCGCTCCAGCCCTGGACCAGGTCGCCCTTCTCGTTGAACTCTTTGCGCTCAACGTACTGGTGGACCTCGTTCCCTTCGAGCAGTTCCTTACCGAACAGGTCGTAGAAGAACTGCGGGATCTCTTCCAACTGGAAGCGGTCAGAGAACTTCGCCTGACCCTCGATCGCAGGTAGCAGCGGCTCTTGAGGCCCGAGGCTTGAGAAGGGCGATGACCCACAGCCAACGAGCCCGATACTACCAAAAACGATCGCCGACGTGATGAACCACGCTAGCGATGTCGGTGGCAGTAAGCGGGTGAGCTTTCGCATAGATGTTCCCTCCTTGGAGGTTCTACATGGAAGCGGGAATGCGTGTGGTTCGGCTCCGACGCGCACCGACGTCCGAACCGATGGAGTACTCGTCCTCATCGAAGCGACGTCCGATTCCTTCATGCATCGCGCAAGCACGCTCGACGCTCCATCCTATCGCGTATCGCCAATCACCGCACACGGAACCACTTACCAAGCTTCGCCGGCGTCCGGGTCGTGCCAAATCCCCGCGACGCGTCTGCCAGTCGCTCCGCAAAACTCAGATTCGCCCAGACCGCATTCGGTTTGGCTCGGCGGCAACGGGCAAGGCAGCCTGCATGACGACGCGATCCGGCTCTGCCCAAACGGCGGTCACGGTATCACTGATCGCAACGTCGTGTCAAGGGGTTTGTTCCGACTCCGGTTCCGCTCTGGAGAGGGGTTCCACCCAAGCCACCAACAGTCCCGCGCCGATCCCCGACAGAATGGCGAGCACGACTCCCGCAGCCAGCGTGAAGCCGATCCTCGGACGGATCGGCCGGAGTTCGGGGACCGCAGGATCGACGATCGCAAGCCCTCCGACGCGTCTGCCGGACCCGGTCGCGCCTGCGAGCGCCTCCCCCATGGACAGCTCTGCCTGGCTCTGGCGAAGCAGTAGCTCGTCGTAAAGCCGCGCGAGCGACTCCGTTCGTCGCTGCAGCGTCTCCAATCGCACCTGGTCGACGGGAACCGTCGCCGACTGCTCGCGGAACGACGCGCGAGCTTCGCGGATTGCCGTGTCGAGCTCCGCCAGGCGGGCGCCGCTCTGTCGCAGGCGGACCGTGCTGAGAAGCCGCTGGCTCTGTAGCTGGTCGTACCGGGAGTTGCGCCCCATTGACGTGACGACCTCGCTGGCTGGCACGATGGATCGCTGCGCCTCGAGGTAGGACCGTTTCGCGTCGAGTCCCGCCAGCTCATCGGAACCGGTCCCGGCTCCCGCGCCAGCGCTGCGGGCGGCTTCCGCCTGCGCGCCGATGATATCGAGATCGAGTTGGCGACGGACTGGGTGCACCGACTCCGTCTTGGTGGACACTGACAGCTCTGGCGTCGACACCAGCGCGTCGCCGACGGCCTCTCCCTCGATCTCAGAAGACGCGACCTGCTCACGCGCCTGGCGGCGTTCCACGGAGAGTGCTTCGATGCGCGCCAGCGATTGCTCGAGGCCTGCGCTCCACAACATCGGATTGCCGCGCGACCCGACGAACTGGAGAAGTTCGCGCTGCGCGTCCTCAAGCGCCGCTTCCAGCTCGGCGCGCTTCTCAAGGACGATCCTCAACTGCATCTGCGCCTGGGACTCACGATCCTCCACCTGTTCAGTCGCCACACGCTGCCGAAAGGTCTCGGCAAGCTGGTTGGCGAACATCGCCGCGTTCCGGGCTCCGCCTTCGGACTCGCGCAACGACACGCTCACGTGCAGAAGCTCGGAACCCACGTCGGCGGACGCCTGCACAGCGCGGATGAGCGTGGGCACTGGCGGCAGAAGGCGCGAACCTGTCGGCTCGATGTCGCCGAAGTCGTGACGAGCCTGCTCGACGACCGAAGCCGAAGACAGCCGTGCTGCGAGAGCCTGGAGCCGCGTCGGGTTTCCGCTCCCGCCCAGTGCGGACTGGACCAAGGTCGGCAGCAGTGACACCGGCGAACGTTCCTCCGACGACGCTTCCAGCGTGACGGAGGAACGATACGTCCGTGGCAGACGCAAACCGATTGCCAGCGCCAGGGCGCCCACCAGCAGCGTCACGAGACCCATGACGAAGTAGTGCCGTCGGATCAGCTCGCGGTAATCAGCGAGGCTTTCGAGCCTCATGCGCCAGCCGTCTCCATGTCTTTCACGCGTACCGAGACGCCCTCGGTGGCGGATTTGTAGGCAGCCTCGATGATCGCGATCACGTGTAGGTTGTCGCGCCCATCACACCACCACGGTTCCCCGGATTCCAGGTGGTCGATGTAGTGCGCCATCGCCTCTCCGAAGGCGTTGGGGAACCAGGGCTCTGCGAACTCGCGTTGGGTCTTGTCTCCGGTGCGAGGGGCGAGTTCCAGCTTCGTACTCGTTGCCGTCAGGCACCCGTCGTCGCCCTGGACGACCACCTCCTCGTAGGGGTGGGCCCGACGCGCGCTGCCTCGGTACGCCCAGTTGTTGATGACGATTGCCTGTACGCCGCTCTCGAACCCGATCGTCAGTGCGCTGACGTTCTCGCCGACGGTCCGGGCTTGCGAGGCATCCCGCGCCATCGCCGCATAGACAGTCTCCGCTCTGCCGAACCAGTGATGCACCAGCGCCAAGTGATGGACGCCCATGTCGGACGTGACCCAGCGTTGATGCTTCGCGAACCAGGGATGACCGCTCAGGTCGAACCAGTTGCGGTTGTCGATCTGGCAGTAGTAGAGACGACCGAGCGGACACGGATCGGCTCGCAGGATGTCGTACGCTGCCAGGAAGCCGGAGGCGAAGAGGCTGTTCTGGTTCACCATCAGGGGCACGCCCGCCTGCTCGGCGAGTCGCACGATGCGCGCGGCGTCCCCGATCTTGGGCATGAGCGGTTTCTGAATGAAGAGCGCCTTCTTGTGCTTCAACGCCTCCTCGACGACCGGAAGGCGGACCTCGGGCAGATGCGGAACCGTGATGTCGATGACCCGTACTTCCGGCAGGGCGGCAAGTTCGGACACGTCCGCGAACACCTGCGGTATGCCGAAACGCTCTCGTGTCTCGTCTCGCCTCTGTCGGTCCGGTTCCGCGCCGGCGACCACGCGCAGCCCTTTCTGACGATACGCCGTCAAGTGGTGCTGTGCGATGCCGCCCAGCCCGACAACTCCGATGCCCCAGTCTTCGCGTGCCATACAGGGACCCTCCATCGTGCACGGGCCGGTCTGGCGGGAATCATGACACATGGCGAAGCCTGAGCCAACGTCGCCCCTCGCCATGCACATGGGCTTGCCGCTCGAAAACACGGCGTCCATACTCAACTCAGCGATGCTCTACGACTCACGAACGGACTGGGTGCGACCATGACCGCAGCACCTGCGGCAGCCATCTTCGATCTCGACGGGACGATCATCCCAGGGTCCTCCGAGCGCGCCTTCTTCCGGGCATTGCTGCGCGCACGCGTCGTCACAAGTCGCGACATCCTACGCTGGTTCGTTACGACGACCGCGCAATTGCCCGCACGCGGCGAGTCAGCCGTTCGCGGCAACCGGATGTACCTAGCTGGCAAGGACGCGGAAGACATCGCCCAGCTCGCCACGCGCTTCGCCACCGAGAGCCTCGTTGCCACGATCACGCCGGCTGCGATGGCAGCAGCGGCGCAGCATCGGGAACGCGGCGAACGGGTCGTCCTGCTCTCCGGGAGCCTGCGCCTGCTCGCCCAGCCATGCGCCGATGCGATCGGGGCGGACGTGGTCGAAGCCTCCGAGTTGGAAGTCGCACAAGGGATGCTGACCGGCTCGCTGTCCAACACGCACCCCATGGGTCGCGGCAAGCTGGAAGCGGCATCACGGCTCGCCGCGCAGCACGGATTCGACCTGAGCCGTTCGACGGCATACGGTGACCGCTTGTCGGACACGACGCTGCTGCGCGCCGTGGCGACGCCGATTGCCGTCAGCCCGGAGCGTCGCCTGCGGCGGTACGCCGCAACCAACGGCTGGCAGATCGCCGACTGGCACGCTGGCTAGCCGCCTTGCCCAAACATGCCATTCTGGCAGGGTTCAGCGAACACGCCAGCG
>VGLH01000127.1 GCA_016866785.1 Candidatus Poribacteria bacterium | reverse complement strand
GCGAGGATTCTCAGCGCGGCATCCACCGTGCCGGGGGGATAGAGCTCCGCCGGGTAGAAGAACCGCATCAGCCGAGGAGCGCACGTCGCCGTGACGACGGCGATCGGGACCCCCGCCGACAGTAGCACCTTCCATGCCCGGCGGTAGAGCGCCGCGAGCGCGTCGGATGCGTCGCCCCCGGCGTCCGGAGCCGACAGTCGCGCCAGATGCGGGAACGCCGCGCCCATCACCGCGCCGGGGAAGATCGTTAGCGCCATGACCCAGCTATACGCGATGCCGTACCACGCGACCGCCTGGTGACTTCGCGCGCTCCATCGTTCGAGCAGAATCGTATCGATCCGGAAGTAGATGAGGTTCAGGATGTTCGCCAGCGCAAACGGTCCGAGCAGCCCGACGAACCAGCGCCAACGGCTCCATGCGAACGACGGTCCGAAGCGCGAGAACCTGCCGATCACGTACCCGCCGGCAATCGCGGCGTTGGCGACGGCGGCTCCCAAGGCGACCGCGCCGAAGAGCGACATGCGGCCCGTGCCCGCCGCCACCAGCCCTCCGCCGATGCCCACGACGGTTGCCCGCTCCACCAGCACGCAGATCGACTCGTAGTCCATCCGCTCGCGGGCTCGGAAGACCATGTAGAAAAGCTGGGCGAACCCGTTGAAGACCTCGGCGCCGCCCAGCAACCAGATCAGGTTCGCCAGCAGCCCGGTGTAACCGCCGACCCACACAGCGAGACCGCACGTCGCCAGGACAACGAGGCTCATCGTCGCGCGAAAGGCGAAGGCGACGCCCAGAGTCTCGGCGCTCCGCTCCGGACGCAGGTGGAGCTCCCGGATGAGCGGATCGCGCATGCCGAGCTCGGCGAGAACGCCGACGAGGCTCGTCACCGCATTCGCGACGAAGTACGCCCCGAGCTCCTCGTCCGACACGAAGCGCGGCAGGAACACGATCAGCCCGAACGACAGGACCTTGCCGATGAAGTGCGCCCCGAACAGGGACAGGGCGTTTTGCGCCAGCGACTTCCGGTGGGCTGACTGGCTGTTGGGCGGGCTTGCCATGCGGCGGCTACAGAATACCGTACTTGCGGAACGCCTCGGAGGCAAACATGCCGCGACGGACATCTTCGAGGACGTTCTTCTCCGCTCCCGCCTTCGCCAGCGCACGGGTCAGCGCTTCGTCCTCGGCTTCACGGGGCACCACGAGCACGCCGTCGATGTCGCCGATGAGGATGTCGCCGGGGTCGATCCCAATGCCGCCGACCTCGATCCGGCAGCGCATGTCGATCACTTCACCCCTGCCCTTCTGGTCCTGCGCGTAACTCCCGCGCGAGAAGGCGGGGAACCCCTGTCGCAGGATGCCCTTCGTGTCGCGCAAGTAGCCGTCGCAGACGACGCCCGATGCGCCTCGGGCAATCGCGGCGGCGGTCATGATCTCGCCCCATAGGGCGTAGCGCGGCGACGCTCCCGCGGCGATGTAGACCTCATCGGGCTTCAGGTCGTCCAGCGCTTCGAGCATCCGTCCGAATGGGTTCGCGGCGTCGCGAGGTGCGAACACGTCGGCTTCCAGAACCGGCATCGCGCGTCCGACGAGCATGGAATCGGGATCGAGCGGACGTATCGCCGACGGCAGGAACTGGTGGCGGAACCCCAGATCGTCGAGGACATCACCGACTGCCGCCGTGTAGAGCTCCGCGCGAGCGATCCGGAAGAGCTCCGCGTCGTTGCGCCATTCACGTGGCATGGGTGCAGGCTCCGTTCCGTCGGGTCACCAGTTGGTGAGGGCTCCGTCGATGCGCCGCAGGATGGGCGCGTGGACTTCTTGGTAGGGATGGCGCTCCGCCGCCTCCAGGTCGAACTCGATACCGAGTCCAGGAGCCGACGGCGCGAGCAGGTGGCCCTCCTCCCACGTCATCTGCGTCGGGAAGACATCCGGCAGCGTGTTCCCCGGCTTGCGCGGCAGCTCCAGCACGCCGACGTTGGACGACGCCAGGCACAGGTGGAGCTCCGCCGCCGTGCTGACGGGCCCCAACGGGTTGTGCGGCGCCAGGTTGATGTAGTGCGCTTCGCACCACCGCGCGATCTTGACCGCTTCCGTGATGCCGCCCGCGATGCACAGATCGACGCGGCAATAGTGCATCAGGTCCTCTTCGATGAGCTCGCGGAAGTCCCACTTGCTCGTCCACTGCTCCCCGACCGCCAGCGGCACGTGGACGTGGCGCGCGAGCGCGTGGTACGCCCCCGGCGATTCCGCCCGCAGCGGATCCTCGATGAAGAACGGGCGGTACGGTTCGATGGCGCGGCAGAGCTGGATCACATGCGGCGGGTCGAGGCGCGTGTGGACGTCGAGCGTGATCTCGATCTCGTCGCCGAGGGCTTCCCGCACGGCTTCGACCTGTCGGATCGCCGTCAGGATCGACTGCGTCGGCTCCAACTGCGCGGGGCCCGTCTCCGGCTGGCCCCATCGGACGAACTTCCAGCCCTCATCGGTCGTGCGGCGGCAGCTCTCCACGAGCGCCTCGATGGTTCCGCCGCCGTTGTGCGGATAGCAGACGACGCGGTCGCGGCAGAGCCCGCCCAGCAAGTTGTAGACGGGCTGGTCGAGCGCCTTGCCCTTGATGTCCCACAGCGCGAGGTCGATGGCGCTGATCGCCGACGAGAGGACGTTCCCGCCCGGGAAGAACCCGCCGCGGAACATGAGCTGCCACAGGTGCTCGGTGCGGAACGGGTCCTCGCCGACGAGCCAGTGCTTGAGCCGCTCGACGGTCGCCTCGACGGCGCGCTCCTGCCACGTCAAGCCCGATTCGCCGATGCCGGTGATGCCCGCGTCCGTCTCGACCTGGACGAACAGGAAGTTCCGTCCGCCGCCCCAAAGCGGGTAGGTCTTGATGTCGGTGATCTTCATGGCGTTCCTCCCGCGCCGAAACAGGTCGATGGATCGGGACCCCGCCGAAGCCCGCCCATTGTCATCGCGCGGTCGGAGACTTGTCAACGGCTGGGCTCTCGGCAATCCCTTAGTCGAGGCGGCGAGCGACGGCTCCTGCCGCAGAGAGGGGGTGCTGAGATGGCGATGACGCCTTACGAGGTCGTCCGGCGGGCGATCGAGTTCGAGGAACCCGACCGGCTTCCGTTATGCTTCGGCTCGCTCGGAATGAACGACGTCCACGGCGTCGGATGGAATCAGATCGGGACGGGAGACCGCCGGTTCCGAGAGACGCTTGATGAGTGGGGATGCGTCTGGACGCGGTCCGAGATGCCCAACATGGGCATGGTCAAGGGCCACCCGTTGGCGGACTGGTCGGCAGAGGCGACCTACCAGTGGCCCAACGCGAACGATCCCAAGTTCTACGAGGGCATGGCGGACCGGTTCCGAGGCTCCGACGACAAGTACATTGCCACGGGCGTTTTCATGCTGCTCTTCGAGCGGATGCATTCGCTCTACGGCTTCGAGCAGACGCTTGCCGACCTCTACCTGAACCAGGAGCGGATGGAGTACCTCGCCGACCGCATCGTCGAGTTCGATTTGGGGATCATCGACCACATCTCGCGGCGCTTCCCCGGACAGATTCACGGGTTCCGGTTCTCCCGGGTTCCGGTTCTCCTACGACTGGGGAACCGAGATCGCGACGTTCATCAGCCCCGCCCTGTTCGACGGCTTCTTTAAGCCCCGCTACGTGCGCATCTTCGACGCCGCCCACGCCGCCGGATGGCACGTCTGGATGCACTCCTGCGGAAAGGTGAACGAATTCGTCGAGAGCCTCATCGACGCCGGCGTCGACGTGCTGAACCTCCAGCAGCCCCGAGCTCTGGGCATCGAGGAGATGGGCGCGGCGTTCCGGGGTAGGGTCTGCTTCGAGTCGCTCTGCGACATCCAGCACACGCTGCCGTTCCACGGAGCCGACGCGATCCGCGAGGAAGCCCACCTGCTGTTGGAGCACTGGTCGACGCCGCGCGGCGGGTTCATCCTGTCCGACTACGGAGACGGCGAGGCGATCGGCGTGCCCATCGAGAAGAAGCACATCATGCTCGACGCGTTCCTCAAGGCGGACCCGTGGAACGCCAAGACAGGCGCTCGGTCGACGACATGATAAGCCCAGACCACTACCCGCCCAGCACATACCTGCCGTATTCGATCCCGCGCTCGTACATAGCGAGGATGTTCCCGGTCGGCGTCTCGGGTAGGATGGAGCTGGTCGATGCGAGCCCGAATCCGCCGCCGGGCCCCGCGATGTCGAAGCACCGCTCCACGTCGCGTCGGACGTCGTCCTCGGAACCGAACGGCAGCGTTGTCGTCACGGAGACGCTGCCCCACAGGATCGGCTTCATCTCCCATTTGGTGCGAACGCCTGCCATCGTCGACAGATGGACGCCCGATTCCTCCTGGAACCCCTGGAAGCCGGAAACGCCCAAGTCGAGCAGGTCGTCGAGGATCGGCAGGATGTTCCCGTCACAGTGCCAGATGATGCGGATGCCGCTCCGCAGCAGCGGCTCGACCGCGCGACGCAGGGCAGGGAAGTAGAGATCGCGCAGCGTCTCGACGGAACAGATGGGCCCCTCGTTGAAGCAGATGTCCTGACCGCCGTAGACGAAGGGCGCCAGGTCGTACTTCTGGATCGCCTCAACGACGCCGAGGTTATAGAGATAGCCCTGCTCGCCCGTGTAGTCGTAGTACCGACGCATGTGGTCGGGGTAGATGGACAGGCATTCGAGATAGTTCTCGTAGCGCCAGCGGCTGTATCCTCCCATGAAGTCGGACTGTCCGAATCCGGCGATCCAGAGGATGTCGTCCTCGGTGCGCTCGCGGAGCTCCATGATGGATCGTGCGTAGCCCTCGCGCGCTTGCTCGACACTGAAGTCGCGCCAGAGCGTCGCCGGATCGGGCAGCGCTTCGATGGCGTCGCGCACCTGCTCCGCCGACTGCCACCGCTCGCGTGTCGCGGCGTCGCTCGCCTCCCAGTCACCCGTGCTGGGCTTCCCCCGACGGTATGGCAGCGCGAGTTGAGGGCATAGGTTCGCGCCGACGCGCCGAAACGTGTCCAACGCGACGCCGACCGGGTCCGAGAAGTAGTCGCGTCCCGTGATCTCCTCGTAGAACTCCGGCTTCATCACCCAGCTCGTGAGGATACACGGATCGGAGACGCGCTCCATGTTAAGCGTCCGCCAGGCGATCTCCATTCCAGTCATAGCGCGCCTTCCTACTTGGCGAACCGACCGTATTCCTCGACCGCGTCGAAGAAGGCGCGGACGTTGTCCCACGGCACATCGGGTTCGAGCACATGGGTCGGAGCGATGACCAGTCCAGGGGCGAACAGCTCGATCATCTCCTTGACCGTGCGCCGCACGTCGTCCGTCGAGCCGAACGGCATCGTGCTCTGCGTCCCGATGGTTCCCCAGAACGAGAGCCGGTCGCCGTACCGCTTGTGAAGCTCGTGGACTTCGAGGCATTCGGGCTGGACGGGGTTCAGGATGGTCACGCCGACTTCGATGAGGTCGTCGATGATCGTGGTGATGTCACCGTCGGAGTGGTACCACACGGGGATGTCGGGGTTCACGTCGCGCGCAGCAGCGATCTCGCGCGCCAGTCGCGGCTTGAGGAACCTCCGCCACATGTCGGGATGCATCATCAACCCGTGCTTCATCCCAACGTCATCTCCCGTTCCGAGGATATCGACGCCCGCCTGGGCGAACCGCCGAGCTCGGAAGCAGTTGTCCTGGCAGACGTGCTCCAGCACCGCCTCGACGAACGCCGGGTTCATCTGCATGTCTTCGAACATCTTCTCGAACCCCGTGATCTGCCATGAGGTCTCGAAGATGTGCCCGCAGAACGCCATGACCGGATAGCCCTGCGCATGGAGCGACTCGACCTGACTCTCCAAATGCGCGTGGCGGTAGTCCAGCCGCACGTCGGGCCAGGGATACCGCTCGACTTCGGCAACCGTCGTCGCGTTCACCAACGGGAACACGTATCCCCAGAAGTGGAAGTAGTTGGCGGGGACCGACGCGGTTCCATACTCGCCGGACGGGCTCGCGTTGTCCGGGAAGTGGCGGCGGTACTCGGTGAAGTCGGGGAAGTGCTCGCGCTTGAGCCCGGCGAACCCGACGTGGCGCATCTCCATCCCGAAGTATTCGGTCGGGTTCGTGCTGCCAGTCTCCTGCTTGAAGCGCTCGAACAGCGCCGGGGTGAAACTCGCCTCCTTGGGAACCCGGTCGGGATACTCGCTGTTGATCGCGCGGAGCACCCGCTCCCTCGGCGTCATCGATGCCATCGCGTCCTCCCTATCCGGACATGCCGGCGTAGTATTCCGCTCCGTACTGGTGTGCCGTCCGCATGAACGCTTCGATGTTCTCGCACGATACGTCCGTGTGGATCGCGTTCGACAGCGAGAAGATCATCCCGCCTCCCGGTCCCGAAAACGTCTCGATCAACTCCCGCGTTCCGTCGACGACGGCTTCGGGCGAGCAGTGGGGGAGAAGGTGTTGCACGTCGATGCCCGGCATGAACCCGATCCTGCCTCCGAACCGGCGCACCGTGTCCTCGGCGTCCATTGCGAAGGGCTGGATCGGATGGAGCACGTCCAGCCCGATCTCAATGAAGTCCTCGACGATCGACTCGACGTTGCCGCACGTATGCAGCCAGAACTGCATGTCGTGAGCGTGGGCTTCCTCGATGAGCGCCTGGTATGCCGGCTTGAGGTACTTGCGGAAGAGCTCCGGGCTGAAGAAGAGCGAGTTCTGGGTTCCCATGTCGTCGCTGGTGTAGAACGCGTCGATGCCCGCCTCGCCAAATCGCCGGATGACCTTCAGGTGGTAGTCGCGAACGGCATTCGTGAGACGCGTTACCTTCTCTGGTTCCAGCATCATGTCTTCGAGGATGCTCGACATGCCCCGAATGGTCCAGAGCCGCTCATAGAAGCAGAAGAACCCGATGCTGACGACGTAGCGGTCGGGATGGCGCTCGCGGGCTGCCCGCGCGTCCTCGAAGTACTCGGCGCGGTCGGGGTCGGGCATCCGCTCGATGTACTCGTCCAGGTCTGCCCAATCGGCGAGGAATCGTCGCGAGTCGATGCCCTTGAGGCCGTCATCGGAGGGCTTGTCGTGGATCGCCCATCGGTAATCGGGGTCGTGGTCGGGTTTTTCCCAACCGCCGGGGCCCCGGAAGCCGGTTCCGACGACATCCTCGGGAACTGTCTCGACGAACTGGCGCAGCCGGTCGCCGTACGCCTGGTAGCAGTCGCCGCCGATCCACATCCGGATCATCAGCGGGGGCCTCCGCACGCCTTCGTTGGCGACGGCGCTGCGCACCTCGTCGCGCATGAGCATATCGTCGTGCATTGATCTCTCCTCAGATTCCCGTCACTAGCCTATTGTTAGCCGTCCACGGACGTGCTGCACAGGGAGCCGGATTGCCCGAACTGGTGCATGCGAGCGCCCCGGGCGTCCCGGACGCGGGGCACGACGTTTGCTTGCATGCACCTGATGTCACCGCCCAACCGCGCGTTTCTGTTGAACATGTGCGGAGGATGACCCTGTCGATGCGCCGTTTCACCATCGCGACCCTTGCCATTCTGACCGCGTCGGGCTTTGTGGCGTGCCGTCGTGGCGACCCGTCTGCGAACAAGGTTGGGCACTGGCAGGTCGTCCGCTCGGCGGCATGGGAGGGGACCTTCCGGGATGTCCATTTCGTGGACGCCCAGACGGGGTGGGCAGTTGGAAGCCGCTTCTCCGACCTCACCGAAAGCCTGATCGTCCATACGGACGACGGCGGAGCCACATGGACGGCTCAGCAGAGCGGCTACTACGGACCCCTGCGCCGCGTCCTGTTCGTCGATGCGCGACGCGGATGGTCCATCGGCGACCAGGGCGTGCTCCTGGCAACCGACGACGGCGGAACCACCTGGAAGAAGCGCGACATCGGGACCGACGAAGCCCTGTTCGATCTGGCGGTCGTCCCGCCCGCCGACCTGTGGGTGGTGGGAGACCACGCAGTCGTCCTGCGCTCGACCGACGGCGGCGCCTCGTGGAACACCATGGCACAAGGTCTGGGCTACGAGTCCTTCCGCGCCATAACCTTCATCGATCCGAACCGGGGATGGATCGCGTCCTACTCCGGCGACGTGTACCGGACGACCGACGGCGGCAAGAGTTGGTCGCTCCAACCGACGCGCGCTGCGGCAGGCGGAGCCATCGAGATCGCCCGGCTCTTCTTCGCAGACGCGAAGAAGGGCTGGGCGATCGGCGACCGGCGCGCGATCCTGGCAACCGTCGACGGGGGAGACACCTGGACGAACCTCACCGACGGCTCCAACGAACGCCATGAGAACGTCTACGGACAGGTGCGGGGGTCTGCCGACGAGCCGCTCCACTCGTTCATGCTCTACGACATCGACTTCGGCGATCCCAAGAACGCATGGATCGTCGGCGACATGGGAACCGTCCTGCACTCCATCGACGGCGGCGCGACCTGGACGCATCAGCTTGGAGGTCCTCTCAACATTCAGGGCGGACATCCGGTGCTGCTGGGCGCTTCGTTCGTGAGCCCTACGGAGGGTTGGGTTGTCGGCGAGTTCGGGACGATCCTGCACACCCAAGACGGTGGAACGACCTGGGACGAACAGTCCGCCACGGGAACCCTCTTGTCGGGAATATCGTTCGCCGACACCAAGCGCGGATGGACGGCGGGCGATCGGGGCGAAATCCTCGCCACGCGCGACGGCGGCAGGACGTGGGCAGCACAGAACAGCGCGACGATGGAGTGCTTCGGCGCGGTGGACTTCGTCAACAGGAAGCACGGCTGGGGGGTCGCCGAGTGGGGCACGATCGTGCATACTAAGGACGGCGGCGAGAGCTGGACGGTGCTCGAAACGCCGGTACGAGCGACGCTCCTCGCGGTTCAGTTCCTCAACGAGCGCGTCGGTTGGGCGGCGGGAGCCGGCGGCACGGTCATCTCCACGACGGACGGCGGACAGACCTGGACGGATCGGTCGCCCGGTACGACGCGTGATCTCTTCGACGTCGACTTCGTCGACGGGCGCACCGGATGGGTCACCGGCGACGGCGGAACCGTCTACCGGACGACCGACGGCGGGCAGACATGGGCCGAGCAGAAGGGCCCAGGCGACATCTGGATTCTAGGAGCGGCGTTCCGAAGCGCGCGCGTGGGTTGGGTCGTCAGCGCCGACGGTGGCATCTGGCAGACGATCGACGGCGGAGAGACGTGGTCGGCGCAGCCGTCCGGGGTCGATGTTCCGCTCTACGACATCGCGTTCACGTCGGACACGCACGGCTGGGCGGTCGGGGGCTCCGGCGTCATTCTGGAGACGCGGGACGGCGGAGATACGTGGCAGAAGCGCCAGAGCGGAACCCACGTGAGCCTGACGCATATCTCCTTCGTGTCGGACGAAGCGGGATGGATATCGGGCGAGTGGGGCACGATCTTGCGGTACAGCGTCGAGGAGCCGACGCTCGCCGCAGCGGGTTGAGACGCGCGCCCGTCGACGACAGGTCGCGTCGAGTGATCGGACGGCAAGGAGTCCAACGATGTTCGGTTTCGATCCTCTCTACTTCCTCTTCCTGAGCCCGGCACTCGTACTGATGCTCTGGGCGCAGTTCCGCGTGAAGTCGGCGTTCAACAAGTACAGCCGGGTCCGCACGTCCTCGGGCATGTCAGGCGCCGAAGCGGCGCGGGAGATCCTCCGCGCCAATGGCATCTCGGATGTGCGCGTCGAGCAGGTTCAGGGGTTCCTGTCCGACCACTACGACCCGACCAAGAAGGTCCTGCGCCTGTCGCCTGATGTCTACCAGAGCACGTCGGCGGCGTCGGTTGGCATCGCCGCCCACGAAGTCGGGCACGCGATCCAGCACGCGCACGGCTACGGCCCCCTCGCACTGCGCACAGCGATCGTGCCAGCGGTCCAGATCGGCTCGTTTCTTTGGGCTCCGCTCTTCTTCATCGGGCTCTTCTTCAGCGTATTCGAGCTGGCGATGATCGGCTTGATCGCCTTCGCCGGGATCGCCGTCTTCCAACTCGTCACGCTGCCGGTGGAGTTCGACGCGAGCCGCCGCGCCATTGCCGAAGTGGGCAGGCTGGGCATCGTCCGCGGCGACGAGATCGTCGGAACGCGGCGCGTCCTCAACGCGGCGGCGCTCACCTACGTCGCGGCGGCGATCCAATCGCTGCTGACAATCCTCTACCTGCTGATGCGGATGGGGCTCCTCGGACGGCGGAGCGACTAACCACCCAAGGGATCGTCCATGCGGGGCCTCGGGGAGCTAGTCTGCCTTGTCCATTGCATTGATCCGCGCATCCAGGAAGCCGTCGAATGGCTCCGGCGCGCCTCCGGCATCCGCTACGGCCGGCGCGCCTCCGGCATCCGCTACGGTAGCTTTGACCGCGTCTCGATTGCCGGCGGCGGCGGCTTCTTCGACCGGTTCGAGCGCGAGCTCGACATCGCCGTGAAGAGTCACCGTGTGACTCGCATCGTCCTGACGGGACACGAGGACTGCCTCGCGGGGGCGACGCCGGAACTCGTGCTCGGCTGTGCCGACGCCGTCGAGAGCCGCTACGCAGAACGCGTACGCGCCGAAGCCGTGTGGCTCCGCCTCGACGGGTCCCGCGAAACGCTCGAACGTAAGCCCAAGAGATCCGCTTAGCGGTCTGCCATCGTGATGGTCATCGCCACTAGGGCAACCCCAAGCGCCGCGCAACCGACCGCGATACGTAGAGCGACTCGACCGTCTCCACACTCCGTCCGAGGAGAGTTCCCTGCGCCGAACGACCCGCGCGCAGCCGCACGCACGTTAGGTCGAGGTCATCCGGCAGGCGACTGCCGTGCGCGGGCCCGTCGTAGCTCACCAGATAGGCGGTTCCCGCATCGTTCAGCGCGCGGAGCGCGACGCAGAACCGCTCGTGATCGAACCCAGGTTCGTACCGCGAACTCGCTCCCCGCGCACCCTGGTACGGCGGATCCATGTAGACGACATCGTTCGGTCCCGCCTCGCGCACGATGTCCGCGTAGTCCGCGCACGAGAGCCGAACGCGCCCGCGCAGGAGCGCCGAGACGCAGTCGATGCGGCGCCGCGTCGTCGACGGTCGGGCTCCTTTGCGGCGCTGGTCCGCGCTCTGGTTGAACGCGCCGTCGCGGTTGTACCGAACCGCCGCCTTCGCGCACCGCGCCAGCAGAAAGAGCAGTCGATCTGCCGTCGGGTCGCTGTTGAACGCTTGCCGAACGCCGATGTAGTAGTCCTGTTCCCGTCCCTGCTGGGCTGTCCAGTGGCGTTCGTATGCCGCTGCGAGCTCGCTCGGAGAGGTCATCACGGCTTCCCAGAGCGCCATGAGCGCCGGATGGCTGTCGTTGAGGAGCAGATCGACCTCCGGGAACCGCGCTGCGACGGCGAGGCTCACGGCGGCGGAACCGCAGAACGGCTCGATGAGCCGCTCGACGTGATTGGGGACGTATCGGAGGATG
>VGLH01000126.1 GCA_016866785.1 Candidatus Poribacteria bacterium | reverse complement strand
TCGCCGTCGGGGCAGCGGTCTCTTCGGTGGTCGCCTCCTGCTCAGCCCCGTAGGCGTTTTCTCCGAGCGTCTCCGACAGATCGAAGGTCTCCAATGCCGCCTCTGCCGCAACCCAGTAGCGCGCGTTCTCCAGGTCCAGCACGACGGCATAGCCCACGCCCTCAGTCGTCGCCGTGTCGCGGGCGAAAGCGCAAGTGCCCTTCAGCGCGTCGCCGCCGCTGACGAGTTTGCGTCCCTCGGTGAAGGATCTCAGCGACGGCGACGTCACCGCGAGGAGCACCGACACGATGGCGAGTACGACAAGCACTTCGACCAGCGTGAAGCCAGCGTCTACGCGAGTACGCAGGTTTCGCATGCGAGCGCCCTTAGAGCGCCTCCTCCGACTCCCCGTAGTTGGAGATGTCGGCAGCGAAGTCCTCGCCACCTTCCTTGCCGTCCTTGCCATAGGAGGTCAAGTCGTACGCGTACCCGACGTCTTGGTGATCGCCTGGGTAGACGTAGACGTACGCGTTGCCCCATGGATCGGACTTGAGGCTGCCCGGCATGTAGGGTCCGAGCCAACCGACCGCCGTTTCAGGCTCGGTGTAGAGGGCATCCAAGCCGTCTTCGGACGCCGGGTAGTCGCCCGTGTCGATGGCGTACTGCTCCAGGGCACTGGAGAACTCGCGCATCTGCACGCGCGCCGCCGTCACCTTGGCTTGGTCGATACGGCTCAGTACCGTAGGCGACACCACGGCGATCAGCACGCCGAGAATGGTGATCACGACGAGAATCTCGACGAGCGTGAACCCGTCGTCGCGTCCCCGATCACCACGGACGCGAGCCTTGATTCGGCTGCGGAGCCAATCGAGCCGGTCGCGCAAACGACGCATTCGGATCCCTCCGTCCGTGCCGGCGCGTTCGCGCCTGATTAGCGAAGCATCTGGGACAGGTTGAAGATCGGTAACACGATCGCCAATGCGATGAACACGACGATCCCCGCCATGAACAGGATCAGGAGGGGACCCAATGCCGCCACCATGCGTTCGAGCGAGCGTTTGATCTCTCGGTCGTAGTATTCCGCCAGGCGCGCGAGCATCTGCTCCGGTTCCCCGGACTCTTCGCCGATGGCGAGCATGTCCGTGACGATGGGAGGGAAGAGCCCGCTCTCCGACAATGGACCGGAAAGATTCGACCCACGCTCGATCTCCGACGCTGCGACGCCGAGGGCCTCTTCGTAGGAGACGCTCCCCACGGTGTCCTTCGCGATCCGCAGCGCTGGAAGCAGCGTCACTCCGTTCTCCATGAGCGTGCTCATCGTCTGCATGAGCCGCACCAGCGCGAAGTTGCGGACGACGTTGCCGGCGAGCGGGAGCTTCATGCGCAATCGGTCGAAGACGCGCTTGCCGGCTTCCGTCCGGGAGTATTGGCGCGCGGACACTGCAGCGATCACGAGTATCGTCAGCAGGACGCCGGGCAACGGGATCCCGCTCCAGACCCAGGCGACGCCGTAGGGCGACCTGACGAAATCGACGCCCCCGATCAGGAGTCGCGTGTAGATCGGTAAGGCGACGCCGACATCCTGGAACATGACGACGAACCGAGGAATCACGAAGAACGTCAGCGCGACGATGATGAGCCCGACGAACCCGAGCAGAATCATCGGGTAGATCAGCGCGGAGGTCACGGAGTCGCGGAGCTCTCGCTGCTGCTTCGTGAAGTCCGCCAATCGCTGAAGGACGACGCCCAGCACGCCGCCTGCCTGTCCCGCCTCCACCATGTTCACGTAGAGCGGGGAGAACAGCTTGGGATGCCTGCCCAACGCGTCGGCGAAGCTGCTCCCGTGCTCGACGTCATATCGAATCTGCTCGACGACCTGCCGCAGATACGGATTCGGCATCTGCTCGCCGCAGACGCGAAGGGCGCGGTCGATCTGGACGCCTGCGTTGACCAGAGTCGCCATCTGCAGCGTGAAGAACTCGATCTCCTTGGCGCGGATGCCGGTGCCCAACCGAAGACGGCGCTTGACCTCCGGAGCCGCCTCCTCG
Source organism: Candidatus Poribacteria bacterium (assembly GCA_016866785.1). Lineage (NCBI taxonomy): Bacteria > Candidatus Poribacteria > Candidatus Poribacteria bacterium. The sequence continues at coordinate 9,480 of VGLH01000126.1, read as the reverse complement.
ATGTGGGTGGGGAAGTACCCCATTCCGCGTAGCCGCGCGATCAGGTCCGACGGCGACGTCGCGTCCATCGTGCCGTGCATGACTTGACCGGCTGCGGTCGTGGCTTCATACGCGAATCGTGGCATCGTCTGACCTACTCAGCGCCGAGCATCGCGGCTTGGCTCTCGTCTTCTTCCGGAGTCAGTCGCCGCACTTCCTCGACGGACGTGATACCCGCCAGCGCCTTACGCCAACCGTCCTCGCGCAGCGTCCGCATGCCGAACTTCCTGGCAGAGCGGCGCACCTGCGCCACCGACGCGTGCTGAACCGCCATGTCGCGCAGGGCTTCGTTCATCACGATCACCTCGAAGATGCCGATTCTGCCGCGGTACCCGGTGTTCCGGCACTCAGGACACCCGACGGGAATGGGCACGCGCCAAGCCGGATCAGCGAGGTCGGGCTCGATGCCCATCGCCTCGAGTTCCTCGGTCGTCGGGACGCGACCGCGCGAGCAGGAGCGGCAGATGCGTCGGGGAAGTCGCTGAGCGATCACGCCTTCGAGCGTCGACGCCACCAAATAGGGATCGATGCCCATAGCGACAAGTCGCGTCATGGCACTGGGCGCATCGTTCGTATGCAGCGACGAGAAAACAAGGTGACCGGTCAGCGAGGTGTGAATCGCCATCTCGGCAGTCTCGAAGTCGCGGATCTCACCCACCATCACGATATCGGGGTCCTGACGCAGAATGTGCCGCAGCGCCGCTGCGAACGTGACGCCGATCTCCGTGTGGATGTTGATCTGGTTGATGCCTTCGATCTCGTACTCCACCGGGTCTTCAATCGTGATGATCTTGGATCCGATATCGTTGATCTCTTTGAGGCAGGCGTTCAGCGTCGTGGTCTTGCCGCTTCCGGTGGGGCCCGTTGCCAAGACGATGCCCCATGGCTTCCGAATCATGCGGCGGAAGTCGTCGAGGTTGTCATCCATGAGACCGAGTTGGGCAAGCCCCATCGAGATGACGTTCTTGTCGAGGATACGCATCGCGACGCTCTCGCCGTGCACCGTGGGAACCGTCGAGATACGCATGTCGATCTCGCGGCGTCCGAGCGAGGAGATGCGTCGAGCGATGTGCCCGTCCTGCGGTCGTCGGGTCTCGGCGATGTTCATGTTCGCCATCAGCTTGATGCGCGAGATGACCGCCGACTGGAGGTGCTTCGGAGGGGAAGGGCGCTGTTCGAGCACACCGTCGATCCGGTAGCGAATCTGGACTTCGCGCTCGAAGGGCTCGACGTGGATGTCCGTCGCGCTTGCCCGAACGGCGTCGATGATGATTTGGTCGACCGCGTGGCGAACCGTCGGGCTCCGCACCAGGTCGTCCGCTTGGAGCCCGTAGTCGTGGATGTCTTCCACGGCTTCGAGCGCCACCGCCCCGGCGGGACCGGAGAGGTCGCCTCGGATGAGCGCTTCGGCGCTCTTCCCGTAGTAGCGTCGGATCGCGTCTTCGATGTCGGACGCGTCCGCAAGCAGAGGATGAACGTCGGAGCCCGTGACGAGTCGGATCTCATCGACCAGCTCCACGTCGAGCGGATCCTCCATCGCAACGTAGAGCGTCCCGTTGTCCGATGTGACCGGTACCACGCGCTGCTTGTAGGCGTAGCTCGCGAGCATCCGCTCCGTCGCTTCGGGGTCGGCCGGACGATCCCTCAGCGAGATGCAGCCAGCGCCCATCTCTTTGGCTCGCCGAGCCATGGCGATCTCGGACTCGGAGGCGTAGGCGCGCAGAATCTCTTCTTCCGACTCGTCAGACGCGCGGGCGGCTTCGAGCTGCGCACGCGCGGCTTGGAGTTCGTCTTCGGTCAGCATCCCGGCGTCGTTGAGGATGTCGAGTAGGCTCTTGCTGCTCATCGACAACACCGGTTCGTCTCCTTCGCCCCGTGCCGGTTCGGTCCGCTATGACGCCGCAATCGCTCTCTATAGACGCGACCCTATCGGGATGGTTTACGGTGCGAGCCTATGCGGGAATGCCTCCGAGACTCAGCAACTCGACGAGTCGCTCGTGGCGCACGCCGTTGCTCACCAGGTACTCGAACGGGGCTCCTTGGAACGCGTCGTCGGATGCGCCGACCGGGAACCGAGGGGATCCGTCCCATCGCGTCACGGTTCCGCCCGCCTCTTCGATCAACACTGCCCCGGCTGTGACATCCCATAGCTTCGTGTAAGGGTCTAGGGCTGCCGCCAAGATGCCGTCGGCGATGTAGGCGAGGTGCAGCGAAGCGGCTCCCAGGCTCCTGCCCTTGTAGGTCTCCGAGAGAAGCACCAGGCGCTGCCGCATGACGTCCCCGGACACGGCGACCGGCGCAATCGGGTCGAAGGGATCAATGTCGGACACCCGGCACGGACGACCGTTCCTGAAGGCTCCGCCGCCGCGCGTCCCTCGGAACATGTCGCCACGAATCGGGTCATGAATGACCCCGACGACAGGGCTCCCGTGGTGGAGGAGCCCGATGGACACGCCGAACAACCCCAAACGCGCGGCGTAGTTCGCGGTTCCGTCGAGAGGATCGACAATCCAGCACAGCCCGTCGGAGCGGTCAGCGGCCGATTCTGCGAAGCCGTATTCCTCGCCGTAGACCGGGATGTCTGGGTGAGCCTTCGTCAGTTCCTCGCGGATGAGCACCTCTGAAGCCCGGTCGGCTTCGGTGACGATGTCGCCGATTCCCTTGTACTCGATGGTCTCGATTCGCTCGAAGTGCCGGAGCAGCCCTTCGCCGGCTCGCCGGGCAACGCGCTCTGCCGTGTTCGCGTACTGGATCAGGTCCATGGGTCCCTATCAATGAGCAGGGACGGAACCCGAAGGTCCCGTCCCCAGCCATGCCGTCGTCGTTGCGTCACTTGGGCGCGCTACCGGCTATCTTCACTTGCTCGCGGACCTGCTGCATGGCGCGGTCCGTGGGATTCACCTTGAGGTATGCGTCGTAGACCGCCAACGCGGCAGCGGTGTCGCCGGCGTCCATATAGATGCTGGCAAGCGCCGTCAGGGCGTCGGTGTTGGATGGGTTCAGCTCGAGCGACTTCTTGAACTCAGCCTCCGCCGTCGCTGTGTCCTTCTGGGTGACCGCGTGCAAGCCCGCCGCGTAGCGGACACGGTCGTTGTCGGGATTCGCGGCAACGATGGCTGCCAGATCGGTCGTCGCCTGCTCGAGACCGCTTCCCTTGCGTCCCTGGGACACTGCCTTCATCGCCGAGGCGTAGGCTTTCTCCGCGTCCGTCTGCCCCTGGCGGATCGCGAGGTTGAACTGCGACTGGGCGTTCAAGTAGTAGCCGTACTTGAACGCCAGCGAAGCCAACTCGACCGATGTGGCGTAGGAGCCCTTCTCCTCGACGGCGTCTTGGAACACGTAGCTCCGCTTCCGCTGTCCCGCCCGGTAGTAGAGCGTTGCCGCCATGTTCTGGAGGGCGTCACGGTAGGTCGGATTCGCCGCGATGGCGCGTTCCAGGTACTGCACTTCAGAAGGCGTATCGCCCAGCTTCTGGTATGCCAGTGCCATGTTGTAGAAGATCTGGGCGTCCTTGCCCTGCGAAATTCCGATGATTGACGTCCATGTGTCGATCGCCTTCTGGTATTCGCCAGCGCCGTAGTCGACCAGGCCGCTGTCGATCACCTGATCGACGACGTTGGGATCCTTGAGGAACGCCTGCTTGATCAACTCGGTCGCGCGGTCGTGGAGGCCCAGTTTGCCGTAGACATCCGCCAGACCTTTCAGACTGGATCCGAGGTTCTCCCACGCCCCCTTCCGGTTCCGATCCTCCTCGGCCAACTGGATCGCGCGCTCATAGAGCGCCCCCGCTTCGCGGTACATCTCGGACTGGTACATGGCGACCGCCATCATGAACATGGCATCGTAGCGGGTACCCTGAGCGTCGCCGCTGCTGCCCATCTGCGGCAGCAGGTCGTCTGCGTTGACGCCGAAGACACTCGTCGCCGCCTGTTGCGCGGCTTCTTGCTGGGCTTCGGCTGTGCGGTCGCGCTGTCGCACCGCTTCGCGGCGTTCGGCGAGCCGCTGCTCGCGCGTCATCGTCGCCGGCGTCTCAACGACCGGCTGCGGCACGGACTCGCCCTGGCTTTGGAGCTGCTGGCGCGCGATCTCGACCTGCTGAGCCAGTTCTGCGTTGGCTCCGAAGTCGCGCACGACGCGCTGGAGCGTCTGTACGGCCTCGGCTTGCTTGCCGGTCTGTTCGAGGATTTTCGCCCGGCTCAGCAAAGCCGCTGGCGCGTTCGGATCGTTCGCGTGAAGCTGAGAGAAGGCGTTGTAGGTCTGTTCGGCTTCCTCGAGGCGGTTCGCCACTTCGTACGTCTTCGCCAGCATGAGCTGAGCGTCCGCGCCGAACTTGGTCATCGGCGAGTCGTTGAGGACGCCGCTGAACTGCGTTGCTGCCTGGTCGTACTCCTCAGCCTTGAAGTGGTGCAAGCCCAGGCGGTAGCGCGCTGTGAGTCCCTCGTCGCTCTTCGGAGCCGCCGAGGCGACTGCCGTCCATGCCTCGACCGCCTTGTCCGGCTGACTCAGGTTGTTCGCGTACGCGTCGGCGATGCGAAGCTGAGCCTGGTGCGCGGCGGGGGTGCCAGGCTTGGTTGCAGCGATCTTCTCGTAGACGGCGATTGCTTGAGCGTATTCGCCCTGTTGTTCGAGCTGAATGCCCTGTTTCAGCGGGCTCGCGCATCCGGAAAGCCATCCCATCACGATCACAGACGCAAGCGCCGTCGCCGTCGTCGCCACGGATCGGCGGGACCTGCGTCGTCGATGCACATCTGTCCCTGACACGGCGACTCCTCCTCTTGCCGTTACCATCGTCCAGGCGCAGGCCGATACGGGCCCACGCAAGCAGAATAGCACGCGGGCGATAGTGCGGCAATCAGCGCGCCGGCAGACGCATGGCACGAACGCGCAGCGCGTGCAGAGCGATGAACGCGGTGCCGACGCCCAACCACGCAGCAGCCAACGCCTCGGGTGATGCGATCCGCACGGCGTACTCCGCGTACGGCAGCTTGCCGTAGAAATAGGGCGTCCACAGGATGCCTTGGAGACCCAGAGCGGAGATGACCCCCGCCGCCGGATGGATGTTGAGAGCGACCGCCAGCCAGCCGGAGGTCTCCGGAAGCGCCGACGGTATCCAAAGAAAGCCGGTCACAATCGGCGTGAGGGCAATCAGCCCGATAGAAACGGCAGCCCGGTCGGAGCGGAGACACGCCGCCGCCGTGCCTCCGACGCCGACGGCTGCGAGCAGGACGGCGGCGAGCACCGCGTGCGCGCGGATCATCGACGTGACGCCCGTCTGATGGCTCGCCAACGACCATGCGATGGACCCGATCCCTCCGAGCGCGCCCACGACCCCGAGGCTCGCCAGACGCCACACGTACGGTCCGTGAGCAATCGCGAACGGCACGGTGGGCATCGACAGCATCTCGCCGCGCCATTCTGTCTGCTGCAACGCGGAGGACGCCCCCGTCCACAGCCCGCCGAGCACGGCGCACGCCACCAAGCCGATGATCGATGTCTCCAGGCGCGACCCGAGGCTGAGTCCGCGACATGCAACCGACCACACCACGACCGTCGAGACGTACAGAACGGTGTCGCAGACGACTCGGCGTAGGAACCAGGATCGGCTATGGAGCATTCGAGGGTCGAATCAACAGCGTTACTGGCGTGCCGATTGGGGGAAGGAGCGCGGCGTTGGGTCGATACGCTTCGTCGTTGGAACCTCCGGGCAGCGGATGGTTCAGGATGGCGTCAGGATCACGGTACGTCGCCACGAGGCTCTGCGTCGCATCCGCCATGAACGTCCTGCCCTGCACACGGCTTCCGGTGAACACCCAGTGGGTCGCCTCCATAGGCTTCTGGCGCTCGACATCGACCAGCAGGTCTTCGGCGCGGTGGTCTTCAGGCGCTCCGCCGCGTTTCCATTGCACTCTCAGGTCCACTGGATCGCCAGCGGGGACCCGACCATCCCCTTGCGTGCGCAGGTTGTTGCTCGGTTGAAGTCCCAGTGCGAGCAGCGCGGTCTGGAGATGGAGCGGCTCCACGTCCAGAGTCAGCACCGACTCGTGTACCTTGCCCAGCGGTCCAACGGCGAAGTATTCCACGAAGCCGCCGGTCAGACGCGTCTTGCCGGGAACGGTCACCTCTCGACGGTTCCTGTCCAGTACCACAGTTCCGATCTGGTAGACGTTCGGCGAGAGCTCCTTGAGCTGCGTTCGAGCCCGCTCCTCGGCGCTGGACGTCGCCGGAGCAACGTCGACACGAACGGACGCCACGTTGTTGGTCCGATCGTATTCGGACACGGCGTGATCCGGGTCGACGACGACGAACACGTCGTACTTGCCCGTCGCGGGCGCCTGCCAGTTCGCATCGGCGGTCGCGTCCGACCTGCCGGTCGGGAACATCACGCCCTGACGGACGATCTGCTTGCCTCCCCGCGCCGGGTCGCCGTTGAAGACGCCCACGCGCACCAAGTCGATGGGCGTGCCAAAGTTGGTCAGCGTGAACCGGATGGACATGGGTCCACCCTCGACCGGAGCGCTGGGAGAGATGCGGATCGAACTGGGAACCACGCTCAAGTCGGGACGGTACGGCTTCGGCGTGTAGCGCGACAGGAACAACATCCCGAAGCAAGTCGTGTTGAACGCGTCGCCGTTCTCCTCCCATCGTCCGTCGGGGTACTGGCTGGCGACGAAGTAGTTCGCCATCTCCTCGTACCAGTCGTGGGTTCCCAGGCGATCTTGGGCAGGGGGCGTATCCATCGCGCGCTGAATCGCCAACAGGAAGTAGCTGTGCCAACTGAACGATCCGGGATTGCTCGTGACCGTGTAGTGGTCCGTCAGCCATGTCAGACCCCGCACGGCGACAGGATCGTCTGAAAGGACGCCGATCATCTTGAGCCCCATGAGCCCCGTGGCGGTCATGCTTCCGTAGGGGCCCTCCGCCCACGGGCTGTCGACGAGGTTGTAGTTCCATCCGCCCAGATGGTGCTGTGTGCTCCGAACCCAGTGCTCCGCCTTCTCCCATACGACGCGCGGAATCTCGGCTCCCCACTGCTTCGCGGAGTAGAGCGCGTAGATGGCGTAGTGCATGTGCGCGCCGTCCGCCGTGAGCCCATAGCCCCAACCACCGTCATCGCGTGGATCATGCCCCTTCTCGACGCGAAGCTGTTTGTCGACGAGTCGATCGACGGCGAACCGCACACGCGAGAGGTGCGCATCGCGGTCGCCTGTGGAGACGAGCGCAGGAATGATGACGGCGAGGTCGTACACGTCGAACGCGTTCCAGTCGCGGGCAAACAGGTACCGCAAGGCTTCGGCGATGGGAGGATCAGATGCTTTCATGCCGGATGCGATCAGCGTCAGGATCGCCAGCGAGGTCGCTGCAGGGCCCGCCTCCGTCGGACTCCAAGCAGGCGATGGCTTCTTGGTCGTCGGCAGTCCTGCAAGGCTCAGACGGCAGATGATGCAGTTGGGGACAATCGCGGGATTCTCGACGCCGTCCTGGGGGCAGCGGACGATGATCTCCCCCTGTTGATCGAGGAGCCAGCGACGCGCCGACTCGACCGCCTGCTGGCGCTGCTCCGGCGTACTCGACGGGAAGGAGCGCGCGGCGACGGTCAGAGGACGCGTCGCCTCGTTGTTCGCGCGGCTGGTCTCCTCGACCTTCGACGTGGCGGGGTCGGGATTGGCAATCGCATGGATCATGAATCGCCCCGTCCTGGGGCGGAACCGGGCCCGTATGCCCTTCTCCTCGCCCGGCTTGAGACCCGCCTGGGACTCGATCGCCATGATCTGAAGCGCCCCGGCGTCTGGATCGCCTTCGAAGAACCAGACGTCTACATCGCGGTTCTCCGTGAGCGGATCCGTCCCGACGTTGCGCACGACAGCGGTGATCGTTACGGGATCGCCTTCGCTCGGAGCCTCGTTCGAGAAGCGCAGCTCGCGGATCGTCAGATCGACGCCTGCACCGGCGATGCGGGCAACCAGCGAGAACGTACAGGTCAGCAACATCCAGCGACAGAAGTGGGATCGCACGGACGGCATCCTGAGCGAGTCATTGCCGACGCCGAGCACTTGTCCTCGACTCGACGAGTATACGCTGAAGCGATGAAGCACGGGAAGTGTGCCTCCCCGTGCTTCACGTGCCGGTACGAACCGTCGTCCTCGTTCCTGGGTGACCTCGCTAGCGGGCGTCCTTGAGTTCCGCCCACCGCATCGACGCCTTGCCCGACGGCTCGACGGCGGTCGAGCCACCGCCCAGACCCAGCATGACCTTCGCGAGATCCGCCGGAGACATCGCCGTGTTGGCGACGAACACTTCATCCATCGCGCCGGAGAAGAACGACGCCTTCGACGTGCTTCGCCAGCCGATGTCGAGTGTCGGCACGTCGGCGACGTCGACGTTGATCTTGCCGCTGCCGGCGATCTCGGCGTCCAGCTTCCCGTTGACATAGAGCTTCGCCGCGGCGCCATCGTACACGGCAGCCACGTGGCTCCACGCGTTCAGAGCGACGGGCCCGACACCGATGTGGTCCTTGACGCGGTACGTCGTCCACACCGGCTTGGCGTCGGAGAATCCGAGTTTCCATGAACCGGCAGGTCCGTCCATCTCGACGATGTTCGACCAGCTCGTCAAAGCGGTCGGTCTCACCCACGCGCCGACCGTCATGGGTTCCTTGACCTTGGCGAGCCCGGCGGTCTTGGCGAACGCGATCGCCGTCGCACCGTCGAACGAGAACGCCTTGCCCAACTTGCCGTCGACGGTGGCAGCTTTGCCGACGACGTTGCCGGAGCCGCCCTTCGCGTCCTTCACAGTCGTGCCGGAGTCCGCATCGAACGTCGCAAGGAAGATGACGTCCGCACTCGCTGCCGAGGCGATTGCGAGCGCCGCCGCAACGCCGAGAGCGATCCGAAGCGCATGTCGCTGCTGTGCCATTTCGAGTGCTCCCTATCCGCCTATCTTGCCTTTATCGCGCCCCAGGTCGTCGATGTCTTTCCCTGCGCATCGACGGCGAGGTTGATGCCGCCCATCAGCGTGTTGATCTCCTTCTCGCTCTTCACGACGTTGGAGATCCATAGGTCATCCAAGATTCCGCTGAGGTACGATGCCTTGGATCCGCTGCGCCAACCGACATCCAGCGTCGGCGTTCCGGCGTCTGCCGTCTTAATCGTCCCGGCGCCGGGTTCCTCCTTGTCGAGCTTGCCGTCGATATACATCTTGGCGCTCTTGCCGTCGTACGTGTAGGCGACGTGCTGCCACTTGTCGAGCGCGAGATTCGTCGCGCCGTTGTGGTCCTTGACGCGGTAGGTTGTGAAGACCAGGAGGGCGTTGTTGAACCCGACCTTCCACGCCGCGTTCGCGGGTCCATCCATCTCGACGATGTTGGTCCAGCCGGTCAGCGCGATCGGCTTGACCCAGGCGCCGACGCTGATGGTCGAATCGAACTTCGCCAGGATGTCGGAC
>VGLH01000125.1 GCA_016866785.1 Candidatus Poribacteria bacterium | reverse complement strand
GGGTTGCTTCGCCATCGACCGCCTCCGACGTTCCGTGCCATCTGCTTCCGCAAAGTGAGGAAGCAGGTACCCACGACTCTAGGCTCCCGCTTTCGCGGGAGCGACTGCCATAGTGCGCGAGCCACGACGCACAGATCGTCATCCCGCTCATACCTTGTCGTTCCCAGATCGTCTCACGTCATTCCCGCGAAGGCGGGAATCCAGAGTTCCTTGCCTCACGCTTTCGCGGGAGCGACGATCCGGGGCCGGGCAGGAGACGTGAGTCGTCGTATCACTGCCCCGCTGGGCGTCACTCGGGATAGATCCATCCAAACGTGCCGTTGCGCTTCTTGAACAGGACGTTCACGTCGCTGTTGTCGGCGTTGCGGAAGACGATGAAGTTGTTCTTGGAGAGGTTCAACTGCATCGCCGCTTCGTCGACGCTCATCGGCTTGGCTTCGAAGCTCTCCGGCATGGGGATGATGGACATGTCCCCGTCGAGCGCGGCGACGGATGGATCCGGGACCGCCATTTCGGTAGCCCGCGCGTCGTCGCGTCCTCGCCGTCGTCGTTCGTCGGCGCGGTCCTTATGGCGGCGGAGTTGTTTCTCCGCCTTGTCGATCACGGCGTCGATGGCGGCGGACACGGAGTCTGCCTCGATCTGCGTTTCTGCGTGGAAGGAGATGCGTCTGCCAAAGAGGTTGATTTCTGCGAGGTACTGGTTCCTCCGCTGTTCCAGAGTCACCGTCGCTTCTATGAGCTCCAACCCGACGTCGGCGAGTCTGACAAGCTGCGCGTCGATCGCTTGACGCGCGGCGTCGGGCAGATCGAACCCTCGTGCGACGATCTCTACATTCATGCGCCGTCCTCTCTGACGTGCAGTCGCCTTTGCGCGGGACATCCGCGCGCACGCTCACGTATCCCGATGCACACGTAGCGACGATTCCGTGGTCACGACCCCAGCGCCAACCGCCTCCCCATCGGCGCCGAGCGTTCCGTGGGTGGAATCTGCCGGGTCTATTCCCAGCGGTTCCGACGCTGATTCGACGCAGGAATCCCCTGATCCTCTCGGTACTTGGTGACAGTGCGCCGAGCGATCCGGTATCCCTGCTTCCCGAGCATCTTGCTGATCGCCTGATCGCTGAGCGGCTTGCCGGGGTCTTCCGCTTCGACCATCTGCTTGATGAGGGCGCGGATGCTCTTCGATGAGGCGAGCTCGCCCGAATCCTGCTCCAGCGCGCTGGAGAAGAAGAACTTGAGCTCGTAGATGCCGCGCGGCGTCTGGACGTACTTCCCATTGGTGGCGCGGCTGATCGTCGAATCGGACTTGCCGAGCCGTTCGCCGATATCGCGCAGGACGAGCGGCTTGAGGTGCGTGACGCCGTGTTCGAGGAACCCCTCCTGCACCTCGAAGATGGCGCGAGCGACGTTCTCGATGGTCTTGCCGCGCTCGTGGATACTGCCGATGAGCTCTCGGGCTCGCTGTCGGTAGTCCTCCAGCCAGCGACGTTCTTCGCGGGAGAGGTTGCTTCCGTTCGCCAGCAGTTCCAGATAGCGCCGGTTCAAGTGGATTCGCGGGATGGATTCCTCCGCCGCTCGGACGCGGTACTCGCCGTCCACGCGCTCGACGATCACATCCGGCGTGATGGGACGCGCGCCGGCTGAGTACTTGGTGCTCCCATGCATTCCGGCGAGGAACCCATGCGCCGGAGCCAACTGCAGCTTGACGAGCGATTCCTTGACGATCTGGACCGTGTCGACGGTGATTTCGCCGTACCCGTCGTCGCGGAGGCATTTGGCGATGCGCGGAAGCTGATTCCGCAGGAGGTCTTCGTAGTAGTCGCGCGTCACCGCGATGGCGATGGGATCCGGCTCTTCAGCGGCTTGGAGTTGAATGAGGAAGTACTCCTGCCGCGACCGCGATCCGACGCCCATCGGCTCCAGATGCCGCTGGAGGTAGATCAGGATTTCCTCGACCTCAGCCGGTTCGCGCCCGGTTTCCTCGGCGAGTTCTTCGATGGTCGCCGCCAAGAAGCCCTCGTCGTCCAGGTTGCCGAGGATCAGCTCGCCGACCGCTCGGTCGTCGGGCGTGAGACGGAGCAGGGCGAGCTGTTCGTGAACGTAGTCGTGGAAGGAGGCTTCCTGGGCGATGTCGAGCCGGCGGTCGCCGTCTTCGTCGTCGTCCTGCCATTCCTCCTCGAAGCGGGAGGGCATGCTGTCGTCGAGAAAGTCCTCGACGCGGATCTCCGGCTCGCCTTCCTCGGGCTGGGCGAGTTCGAGGTCGCTGCTGTCGGTCTCCTCAGCCTCTTGCTCGATGGCGGCTTCCTCGTCCAGGTCGAGCCCCTCTTCGAGGAAGGGGTTCACTTCGAGTTCCTGGCTCAGATGCTCGACGAGCTCGAGGTTCGTCATCTGCATCACCTCGATTGCCTGCTGCAATCGAGGCGTCATGACGAGCTTTTGTTGGAGCCGTGGTTGGAGGATCAGTCCGGTGCGCATCGTCCCGGCTCATTTCCGCTCGCGGCGGGCGAACAGGTCACCGAAGTAGTACTGCCGCGCCAGCTCGCTTGCCCTCAGCTCTTGGGGCGTGCCGTGCATGAGAATCTTGCCGTCGACGATCAAGTAGGCGCGGTCCGCGATCTCGAGGGTCTCCGAGGCGTTGTGGTCCGTCAGGATGATCCCGATCTGGCGTTCCCGGAGACGCCGGATGATCTGCTGGATGTCCGAGATCGCCTTGGGATCGACGCCTGCGAAGGGCTCGTCCAACAGGATGAACGACGGCGAGATCGCCAACGTTCTGGCGATTTCGGTCCGGCGCTGCTCGCCTCCGGAGAGCGTGTACGCCATGCTGTCGGCGAGGTTCGTCAGACCGAACTCCTCGAGAAGCTCCTGTCTCTTGGCTTCGCGTTGGCTTCGCGCGCCGGGTTGGAGTTCGAGGACTGCCATGAGGTTATCGCCGACCGAGAGCTTGCGGAAGATCGAGGGCTCCTGGGGCAGGTACGCGATGCCCTTCTGCGCGCGGCGGTACATCGGTTCGTGGGTGATGTCTTCGTCGCCGAGTAGTACCACTCCTTCATTGGGACGTACGAGCCCCACGGTCATGTAGAACGTCTGGGTCTTGCCGGCGCCGTTGGGCCCGAGCAGTCCGACGACCTCGCCGGTCCCTACTTGGATGCTGACCTCGTTGACGACGGTGCGTTTGCCGTACGTCTTGACGAGTTTTTCGGTTCTGAGAACGGCCATTACGGATTGCTCGGTGCGGCGGCGCCGTTCTCCGTCGAGGCGGCGGACTCAGCGGGGGCTTCCGTCCGCTTGACGCGGACGCGCAGCTTCACGCCGCCGCTCGCCGTGCGCTTGCCGGTTCTGCGGTCGTAGACGAATCGCTCCGCCTCGTAGCGGTCCTCGCCCTGGAGGACGACGGCGGGGCTCTTCTTGGTTCCCTGGAGGTCGATGATGTTGTTCCCGTCGCGGAACTCCGCCGTCTCGGATGTGGCGACCATGTCGTCGTCCTTCATCCGCACGTTTCCTGCGGCGAGGGTCCGTTGGACGCTGGAGTCCGCTCCGCCGACATCGCGGAAGAGCGTCACCTTGTCGGCGTAGAGGTATCCCGTCTCGCGCGTGATGCGGACGTTGCCGGTGAACGTCGTCGTTCCGGCGTCGACATCCTCGTCCATCCGCTCGGCTTCGATATCGACGACTTCGTCTTGAGGTTCTTCCGCTTTAGGCTTAGACGCTTCCGCCGACTTGGCTGCGGGTGCGGGCTTTGCTGCCGTCTGGGCCCACAGGAGCCGGGAACCTCCGGCGGCGATGTCCAAGAGCAGGAGCGCTGCTGCGAGCATCGAAACGCGGGAACCCGCCCTAGCGGTCGAACGACGGGAGCGTATTCGGCGCAATCTTCTCATCCTTCGGCAGAACCTTGCCTCGTACGGTGGTCATCGTCGCCTTGCGAAGGTTCGGGGTGCTGACGAGGCTCTGCCCGATCAAAACGGAGCCTCCTCGGTGAATCCGGGCTTCGCGAGGTGCAATGAGTGTACCATCGCGCTCATTCCAGCGCAATTCGTCCGTTTCCAGCGTCGCTTCGCGTGAGACGGCATGGACGCTGCCGGTGACGCGGAAGTCGCGGGTACGCTGCTGGATGTGTCCATCGGCGGCGGTGACAGTCAGCGCTGGCTCGCCCTTCTCGTAGATGAGGACCTTGGGGTTCCGCACACGCACGTCGCCGGAGGCGAGGACTTCCGCCTGTTCGCCCCACATCTTCCAGCGGAGTTCGGGTCCGCGGTACTGCGCCATGACGGGCGTCTCCATCTGCGCGGCGACGATTTCTTCGGGGGTCTTCTCCGGCGGCGCGGCATCGCGGCATCCCGCTGCCAGCAGCGCGGCGCAGAAGAGGAACCGGCGGAGTCGGAGCGTCACGAGGAGGCCTCCTCGGCGGACTTCCAGCGGGGATGCATCCAAATCCACTGATGGGGAACGCGCCGGATCTGGCTCTCGATGACGCGGGTGAAGGCGCTCGTGTTGGCGACGAGGTCGGCGTCGGGATCGCCGGTGTCCTGCCAGACGATGGGCGGATGGACGTCGAGCCGATGGCGTCCGTCGTCGAGGCGGGTCAGGAAGAGCGGGATCGCCGGGGAGCCGAATCGCTGGCTCAGGCGTACGGGTCCGACGGGCGTCTTCGCGGGCCGTCCGAAGAAGTCGACGGTAACGCTCTGGACGGACGTATCGACATCGGCGAGGACCCCCAGGGCGTGGTTCGCCCGTAGCGCGCGGACCGCTTCGCGGGCTCCGCCGTCGCGCGAGATGCTCTCGACGCCGACGCGCGATCGCTGTCGTACAAGGAGGCGTCCGAGCGTGCGGGAGCGGAGGTCGCGGGCGATGGCGCTGACGGGGATGCCGTTGAGGACGAGGGCGGCGGCGAGGAGTTCCCAGTTGCCGTAGTGACCTGTCAATCCGATGAAGCCGTTCCCGCGCTCGCGCGCGGCGTCGATGTGTTCGCGTCCGACGAGCTCGACGCGGTCGGCGATGTTGCGGGTCGTGAGCCGGTCGAACCGCAGGATCTCGACGACGCACATGCCCAAGTGCTCAAAGCAGCGGAGGACGTTTTCATCGACTTCCGAGGGGCTGCGTTCCGGGAACGCGGCGGCGAACTGACGTCGGGCGCGGGCGAAGTCGCTGGCGGCGATGCGCGCGGCGCGTCTGCCGAGCCACCTACCCAGGTCTCCCGCAGCCCGATCCGAGAGCGATCCCACCGCCAGGCGAAGGGAGTGGATGCCCAACCCGTAGCCGGCATCTTTGATCAGACGCCGTACTCGGCGCGCATCGATCGGGCTCACGGCGGTCTTCTCCGCTTGGCGACACGTTCGAGCCTATGATACCGGTCGCGCCGAGCGGCGGCAAAGCGGCGTCGCCTTTCCTCGCCGCATGGACAGCTATACGTGAATAACGTATACTCAGTGATCGAGGAGTGGATGCCGTGGTGAATCGGTCTGTCGAGTCGTTCGAGTAGGACGAGGCGAAGCGCCAGAGCAACCTCGGCAAACACGGTATCGACCTCGTGGACGCAATTCACGTCTTCCGGGATCCACTCCTGAGGGTCGAGGTCGATCGACGCGGGGACCATGGCGAAGAGCGGTGCCGTGCGACTGGCACGGCGTTCGGCCGCATACTCGTCGTGGTGTACACGGAGCACGGTGATACCGTTCGGGTTATCTCAGCACGAAAGGCGACGCGGCATGAGCGACGGAGCTACGAAGAAAACGCGGGTTGACTGGGATGAGCCGCCCAAGGGAGCGACGAACTGGGACCGCGTCGACGAGATGGGCGATGAGGAAGCGTCCAGGAACGCGCAGGAGGATCCGGATAACCCGTCGGCGGAGTCGTTCCCGGAAGGGACCTTGGAGAAGGCATTCCGCCCGCAGTGGGTCCGCCGTCGCCTAGGGATGTCGCAACGGGAGTTCGCGGCGACCTTTGGTTTCTCCGTACGAAGCCTGCAACAGTGGGAGCAGGGGCGGTCGGAACCTGGTCAAGCCCTCCGTGCCTACCTCCATGTCATCGCCGTCGATCCAGAGTCCGTTCGTCGCGCCCTGGACAAGAAGGCGATTGCGTAGCGATGGGCGACCGTGAAGGGAGTCGGCGCGTTGTCTGGCATCGCGCCACGATTTCGGCTCTCTTTACACGAGTCGCCATCGCATGAGGAGGAGAGCCGATGACTTCACGAGAGCGCGTTCTCGCCGCCATCCGCCACCAGGAACCCGACCGGGTTCCCTACGACCTGTCCGGCACGCCCGTGACGGGCATCCACCACGTCGCGTACACGCGGCTCCGCAAGGCGCTCGGATTGCCCGACCGCGAGCCGGTCATCTGGCATCAGATGCAGCAGCTCGCCTGGGTCGATGACGACGTGCACCGGGCGATGGAGACGGACGTCAGCGGACTGCGTCCCAAGTCGCCGGACACCTGGAAGCTCGAAATCACCGAAGATGAGAAGTACTTCTACTACACGGACGACTGGGGCATCACCCGGCGCCGGCAGAGAGACGGCGGCTACTACTTCGACTTGTGCAAGTCGCCTCTGGAGTACGCCGACGTGTCCGGCGACATCGCCCGCCACGAATGGCCCGACCCGGTTCACGACTCGCGGTTCGTAGGCATCCGCGAGCTCGCCGAGAAGATGCACGCCGCGAACCGCCCGTTCATCCTGGGGAATATCTGCGCCGGGATGCTCGAGATGGGCCAGTGGCTGCGGGGGTTCGAGAACTTCTACTGCGACCTGGCGGGGAACCGACCCGTCGCCGAAGCCCTCTGCGACAAGATCATCGAGCTGAAGATGCGCTACTGGGAGAAGGCTCTGCCGATGCTGGGCGACATCGTGGACATTGTCCAGGAGGGCGACGACTACGGGGGGCAGAACACGATCCTGGTGTCGCCGAAGGTGTTCCGCGAGGTGTTCAAGCCGCGCCTGAAGCAGCTATTGGGGCGCATCAAGGAGCTCGCGCCGCACGTCAAGGTGTTCTTCCATACCTGCGGCGCGGTGCGGGACATCCTGCCCGACCTCATCGAAGTCGGTGTGGACATCCTGAACCCCGTGCAGGTCGCGTGCCTGGGCATGGACAGCGCGGATCTGAAGCGGGAGTTCGGGAAGGACCTGACCTTCTGGGGCGGCGGAGTCGATACGCAGTACGTGCTGCCCACCGGCACGCCGGAGCAGGTGCGCGACGAGGCGAAGCGGCGGATCGACGACTTCGCGCCGGGCGGGGGGTTCGTTTTCGCGGCGGTGCACAACATCCAGGCGGACGTGTCGGCGGAGAACATCCTGGCGATGCGCCAGGCGCTGCGGGACTTCGGGGGCTATCCGCGGGGGTGAGCTCGCAAGGTTGATGGCGCGTCTTAGACTGCCTTGGCAGATCGATGAGGGCAGTCGTCGCCCGATGGGCGGCCTACGACGGGATCGTCGAGCGGCTGGCGGGGATGGGGTATGAGACGAACCGGCTGGTGAAGACGGTGCATTGAGTCAGGGATCTGCTCAACTCGGTGTTACTGTTCTGGCCATGTGTCACGAGCTGTCGGGCTCTTCGCCTGACCACGCCTGTGGGCAACCCGGACCGTGGTTAGGCATACTGTGCTCGCCGTGGCGCTTGCATGTCACCATGGCATACCGCAATAGGCCGCCAACCGCCGACAAGTCCAACGTGGAGTCACGCAGAGACGTGACCGGCTCGGACCTTCCGCGACACTCGTGGGGACGGAGGCAATGCCTTGTTGATTTGCTTCGCAAGGGCGTAGAAGCCAGCAAAGTACGCCTCGCCAGGCTCTGCCTGCTGCCGGAACTCCGCAAGGAGTAGCCGCTTGAGCTCTCGTTTGGCTTTCCGCCTCTCATCTTCCGTGCCATTCACGGCTTCCTGGAGCAACTCTGTATTCTCCGAATGGACTTTCCTAGTGACGCAGTCTGGGAGCAAACCCTCGATGTTTCTCTTCCCAGCGCGATCATGCCCGATCAGGAGGTAGTGTTGACCTTTCACGAGCTGAAGTGACTTCAGCGTCTTCTCAACCTTCGTTGCGCTATCGAGGTCGAGTGTTACAAAACACCGACCATACCGACGGATCACGAAGCCAAGGAGTACTGTGTTCTGCAGTGACCCAATCCCGTCGTACGACTCGATCTCCCACTCGCTCGAGAGCTGGTTCTGCCCATGCTTGGGGTCCTGTAACATTCTCAGATACTCGTGGTCGGTTTCGCCTTCGACTAGCAGCAGACTGCTCGAAGGAGACAGCACCATCCGCTTCCACGGCACAAATGCCTCCGCGTTCAGACCCAAGGCTTGACCGAACGGCTCCATCCACCTGTCTCCGCTCGTGTCAACGAGCTGGCTCTCACGAGACTTGCCACGCTCGGTACGCCGTTGCAACAGAATGTTCGATGCCGAGTCTTCGAGGTTCAGTAGGTACGGGCTGTGAGTTGTCACTATGACTTGCACCTGGAATTCCTGCGATAGATCGCGCAAGACTCGACCGAACTCGGCTTGGGCAGCTGGGTGGAGGAAGCTTTCCGGTTCCTCCACCACGATTATCGGAGTCACCTTGGAGATGGATGTTTCTGCTTCACTGATCTGCCGAGCCTGGAACAGGGCGAATAGGACCAACGTCCGGTTGATCGTTCCGCTACCCCAATCCGCTAGCGGCACCTCGAACTTGGCTTCCCCAAGCGCGATCGCGTACGGTATGTAGTCGAAGCTGAGGGCCGGGATTGAGAAGCCGACTTTGTATTTTGTCTTCAGCCTTCCTAGAAGCGTCTCGAGCTGCGCCTGTTGCGATCTAGATAGCTTGGCGAGGCCACGATTCACCTCCTTCTTCATTGTGTCGATGACAGGAGCGTGCTGTGCCGCGACTCCGCTGATATAGCCAGCAGTTGCTCTTGATCCTTGACCGATGAAGGTTGCCCCCACCTCTGTCGAGCTGTGGAAGAGAACACCACCAGACAAGCGAAGCCGGTTGATCACCTCTTGGGCATTGAGATCCGTGTACCGCCGATCCATTGCCTCGACAGAAGCAGCTGGTTCAGACGTGTCAGGCCGGTGCACAACAGATATGGAGAGGCGCAGTGAGTCCTCTGCCTTGTAGTCCTCTGCCTTGTCAAGTGAGAGCTGTGTCGTCACGAACTGGTATAGGCCAGCGTCGCGTGTCCGATCAAGCTCGATCTGAGCAGCGAACGAGATATCACGCTGCTGCGAGCTCGGGTCTTTCCATTTCGGGTAGTCGTCCTTCAGCGAAGGTTGCGCGTAATCCAGGAACATGAACGCGCTAGAGCGATCGCGTACAAGGGCACCAATCGCACGAATGACATTCGTCTTGCCAGAATCGTTCGCGCCACATATGCCGTGTACAGCTTAGGAAACTGAATGTCGATGTCGGCAAGTGTGCGATAGTTCCGGACGCTAAGGCTCAATAGGCGCATCTGCCTGCCTCTGTTTGCTTGGGTGTGTTCTTTGAGGCTCTGGTTGAGCTAGTAGCTTCGCGGCTAGCAGCAAACCGTTGAGCGCCTCATAGTATACGGTAGTCTGCATGGCATACGCCACGCGAGGGTGCCGATAGCGTGAGACCATCGACCCGCAGCAGGCGTGGTGTATGACGGCATCGTCAGCCGGCTGGCCGCGATGGGGTACGGGACGAACCGGCTCGTGAGGACGGTGCATTGGGGCCGCAAGCGGAGTACAGGCGGCACCCGTTGGTTCCAGCGGGCCAGCCTATGTCTGGGCTCAACCGTTTCCGGCGGATTCTACCGTCTGCCCACGCTCCCACGACTCCCCAGCCGCCGCAGCCTGCTTCTCCAGCTCCGACCGCCAGCCGACCACCTTCCCCGACTTGATCTGCCGGATGTCGAACGGCGCGTAGCGGTCTTCGAGCGTGTCGCCGAGCCGCTGTGTCGCCGCCCAGCGGTCCCACGCGATCCTCATGAACGCGTGCGGCAGAGCGTCGCGCACGGCAGGGTCGAGTTGCCACGCGTGGCGGGCATCGGCGACCTCCGGCTCCTTGTCCGAGGGTCCGCGCCACTTCGACCAGCCGATGGCGAGGGTGTTCCGCTCGCGTTCCGGCACGGTGTGACCCGTGTGGATGTTCGAGCCGACGCGGATGAGCGCCTCGCCCGCTCGCAGCCGGATGGCGGTCTGCCCCGGCAGAGGGCTCTTGCCGTCCCAGCTCGGCGTGTAGGGCACACCGGCGTCCTTCATGCTCTGCGGCAGGAGCACGTCGTGCTCGAAGGGGGTACGCCAGCGGTTGTGGCTCCCCGGGATCACCTCGTGGCACTCGTCGTCCACCAGCGCCAGGAACATGCCCACGCCGTTCCGCTCATACACCTGCTTGCGGTTGTTCTCGACGATCTCCGTCCAGCGTTCCCGCTCGACTTCCTCCGAGTAGGCTTCGGGCCCGTCGTTGCGGACCTCCTGAGCGCGGTACGGGTCGCCCTCGCCCCACCACGTCACGTCGCGATGCCAACTGAGGGCGTGCTCGCGCTTGCGCGGGTTGCACCACAACAAGAGCCCGCCGTAGGTCAGGTCTTCGGGTGATACGCCGCCGCACCAGTCGCTCACGAAGCCTAGGAACTCATCGGAACCGTGGAACTCGGCGAAGCTCGGCTCCTTCCACGCCGGGTGGACGAGTCCCCGGATCGCCCACGGTTCCTCGTCGCCCGTGCGGTGGACATATCCCACCGACCCGTCGAGCGCGTCGTAGACGTTCTCCGGCGCGAACGCCTCGGTGAGCCGCCGCCCGGCGTCGCGCATCCTCTCGATCCAGGGGTTCCCGACGAAGTCGTCGATGATGAGATAGCTGTGCTCGTCGAGGAAGGCGATCCGTTCTTCCGTGGCGCCGCGTCCCGAAAGCTCCGGCAGCGCGTCAGCGAAGGCAGGCGCGCGGTACGTCTCGCTCATGGGGAACCTCCTTGCCCCTCGGGGGTATGGGTCAGGGGCTCGATTGTGGCAAACGCAGTCGAGCGGCACAACCGACGGCGGGTACGGCGTCGCTGGGACCGGTCGGCGCGGCGGGTTCCCTTGCTCCGGATACGGACTTGGACAAGAATGCCCGACGGCAGCCCGTCGTCTCTCACCGAAGCAGACTCGTGGTCACCGTACCGCGGAAATGGGGAACCTCGCATGATCCAGATCGCCGAAGTGTTCGGACCCCAGCAGACCAGCCTCGCGAGACTCGTCAAGCAATGCGGCGTGAACCACGTCGTCGCGGGCGTCGGACTCGGCCGCATCCCCAACGCGAGCGACGAAGAGCAGCCGTGGAGCTACTCGTCGCTGGCGCGCGTCAAAGCGGAGTATGCGGCGACGGGGTTCGAGATGGCGGTCATTGAGAGCCGTCCGCCGATGACGAAGACGAAGCTGGGCTTGCCGGGGCGCGACGAAGAGATCGAAGCGGCCTGCCAGCTCATCCGCAACATGGGGAAGCTCGCCATTCCCGTCTGGTGCCCGGAGTTCATGGCGGGGATCGGCGTGCTGCGCACGTCCAGCACGATCCCGTCTCGCGGCGGGGCGCTCGTCACGGGCTACGACCACGACGACATGCGGGACGAACCGTTGACGGAACACGGCGTCGTCACCGAAGAGCGGATGTGGGAGAACCTCAAATACTTCCTCGAGCGCGTCGTGCCCGTCGCCGAGGAAGCCAACGTCAAGCTGGCGATGCATCCCGACGATCCGCCACTGTCGCCGATACGTGGCATCAGTCGCATCATGAGCAGCGTCGAGAACTTCCAGAAGCTGATCGATCTTGTGCCGAGCCCCGTCAACGGCATCGCGCTCTGCCAGGGGAACTTCACGCTGATGACCGACGACCTGCCGTTGGTGATCCGCCACTTCGGCGAGCAGGAGAAGATCCACTTCGTCCATTTCCGGGACGTGCGCGGCACTCCCGATCGCTTCGTCGAGACGTTCCACGGCGACGGCAAGACCGACATGTACGAGTGCATGAAGGCATATCGCGACGTCGGCTACGACGGCGTGTGCCGACCCGACCACGTCCCGACGATGGAAGGCGACAGCAACGACAACCCGATGTATTCGTCCATCGGGCGTCTCTTCGCCATCGGATACATTCAGGGGCTGCGCGAAGCGGCATACGCCTGAG
>VGLH01000124.1 GCA_016866785.1 Candidatus Poribacteria bacterium | reverse complement strand
GACGGGCAGAAGCATCTTCCATCCGAGAGCCATCACCTGGTCGTACCGGAACCGAGGGAGCGTCCATCGCACCCAGATGAAGACGAACAGGAAGAATGCGACCTTCGCTAGGAAGATGAGCAGCGTGCCCCACCACGGAACGAGCTTCTCCAGTCCGAACAGCGTGTATCCGCCGAAGAACAGGCACACGTTGAGGCACGAGCCGATCGCCATGTTTCCGTACTCGGCGAGGAAGAACATGGCGAACTTCATCGAGCTGTATTCCGTGTGATATCCGGCGACCAGCTCCTGCTCGCACTCCGCCAGGTCGAACGGCAGGCGGTTCGTCTCAGCGAACGCCGTCACCGTGAAGATGAACCACGCGACCGGCATGAAGAACACGAACCACGACGAGCCCGCCTCCGTCTGCTTGGCGACAATATCGGCGACGTTCAGCGATCCGGCGACCAACAGCACCGACAGGATCGCCAGACCCATCGAGAGCTCGTAGCTGATCATCTGCGCCGAAGCCCGCAGCCCGCCGAGCAGCGCATACTTGTTGTTCGATGCCCACCCCGCCAAGATGACGCCGTAGATGCCCAGAGACGTGATCGCGATGAAGTAGAGGACGCCGATGTTGATGTTGGCGATCTGGAACGGAATGCCGTCGGGAGCCCAGCTCGCAGCGGAGAGCAGTCGTCCCAGCAGACCGTCCGCCGGGATCGCCTTGGCGAACGGGATGACCGCGCCTGTCATGAACGCCGGTATCAGGATCAGCGCCGGAGCGGCGATGTAGAGCCGACGATCCACCTGTCCGGGGACGATGTCTTCCTTCAGAAGGAACTTCACGCCGTCCGCAATCGGCTGCAGCAAGCCCCAGGGGCCCACGCGGTTGGGCCCGTGCCGATCCTGGATCCACGCGCTCACCTTGCGTTCCGCCAGCACGAGCACCGGAACGATAGCGAGGATGAACAGAACGAGAAAGACGATCTTGATGAGCGCGGCGATAATCTGCGGAAGCATCATGCGTCAGTCCCAGTATTTCGCGGCGTAGGCGTCGTTCCCCGTCATCGTCTCCGGAGCCGGCTCCCCACTGCCCAGGACGTATCCCCGCGAGCCGATGGCGCTGTCGCCAGCCCCGGAGAACGCTTCGACAGACGACGCGATGTCGTCGGTGATCTCCCCCACCGATAGATAGCCGAACTCCCTGCCCATCGCCCGCGCGACCTCACACACGAACGTCCACTCGTCCAGAGAGCGTCCGAGCGGCGGCAGCGCGCGGTTCAGCCGCTGGACGCGCTTCTGCGAACTGGTGAAGCAGCCTTCCTTCTCGGTGAAGGCAGTCCCCGGAGCGACGATGTCCGCCCGCTCCGTGAGCGCCGACGGCAGGATGTCCACGACGACGAGGCATGCGAGAGCCTCCAGCCGCGCCAGAACCTGCTCGCTCAGCTCTAAGCCGGGGATCCCGCCGAAGACGACCGCGCCCTTCGCGCCATCCAGCAGCGCCCATGCGTCCTCGTCCGTCGGAACGTCACCGAGGATCGCCAGACCGCCCGCGCGGTTGGGGTTCTTGTCCTTCTCGATGACGAACTTCGGATAGACCGTGTCTTCGCTGGTGATCGGTTGGCTGATGAGCCCGACGTGCTTCGTTCCGACCGCTTCCATGGCGAGTCTGCCGATGGCGCGGAGCTCCTCGTTCGTGTTGAACGCCGACGCGAGGATCGCGACGTTCTCGCCGCCGAGCTCCGCGATCTTCGCGGCGATTGCCTCGAAGACCGTGTTCCACCCCGTGGGGACGAGCGACTCGCCGTCGCGGATCATCGGCGACTTGAGGCGGTTCGGGTCGTTCGCGTAGTGGTAGCCGTAGCGCCCGTCGTCGCACATCCAGAAGTCGTTGACGTCGGCGTGGTAGCGCGGCTTGATGCGGACGATCTCGTTGTCGCGGAACTCGACGGTCGTGTTGCAGCCCTTCGAGCAACCGGGGCAGACGCTGTTGACCTTCTTGAGGAACCACGGACGGGATCGGTAGAGGAAATCGCGCGAGACCAGCGCGCCGACCGGACAGATGTCCGCGACGTTGCCCGACAGCTTGTTGTCGAGCGGTCTGCCGGGGTAGACGTCGATCTCGTTGTGCCCGCCTCGGTGGATCAGTCCGAGCTCGCTCGTTCCGGTGATTTCCTCGCAGAACCGGACGCACCGCGTGCAGACGACGCAGCGGGTCGTGAACAAGTCGATGTGGGGTCCGACCTGCTTGCGGGGCGGAGTCTGCTTCGCCTCGACATAGCGGCTGCGGTCGTTGCCGAACTCGTAGGTGTAGTCCTGCAGGTGGCATTCGCCAGCTTGGTCGCAAGTGGGGCAGTCGAGCGGATGGTGGATGAGCAGGAATTCGAGGGTCATCGCTCGCGCCGCCTTGACGCGCGGAGCCGTGTTGCTGACGACCATGCCGTCGGCGACGCGTGTGCCGCACCCGATCGCCAGTTGGCGTTCGGGTCCGGGTCTGCCCGGAAGCGTCAGCTCGATGAGGCACATGCGGCAGTTGCCCGGCGCGCGGAGCGCCGGATGGTAGCAGTAGTGGGGGATCGTGATGCCCACCTCTGCCGCCGCCTGGACGACCGTGATGCCGTCCGAGACGGTGTATTCCTTGCCGTCGATCGTGATCTTCGCCATCCGGTCGAGCCTCCGCTTCTCAGGAAGCCGCTAATGCCACTTCGGCTGCTGCACGACGGTCACCTGGGGCCGCGGGTAGGCGTAGTTCTGCTCCGGCGGCGTGATCGCCTCTTCCAGAGGGAGAACCGTGCACTCACCGTTGAGGATGTGCGCCTCGAACTCCGGGCGGAACTTTCGCGCGAAGCTCACCGCGGGCCACGATACGGCGATGCCGAAGACGCAGATCGTGTTCCACGTGAACGTGTCCACGTTGGCGATCTGGTTGGCGACGTCGATGAGCTGCTCGATATCGCCGGGTTTCGCGTGTCCCGCCTCGATCCGCTTCGTGATGTCCCGCACCCAGGGCGTCCCGCTGCGGCAGGGCGTGCACTGACCGCAGGACTCGTGCGCATAGAATTCCATCAGGTTCAGCAGCGCCGACACGGTGCAGACCGTCTCATCCATGACGATGATCCCGCCGGAGCCCAGCATCGACTTCGCCAGACCCAGCGACGTGAAGTCGAGCGGGCAGTCGAGCTCATAGGGCGTCAGCACGGGAGCCGAGCTCCCGCCGGGAATCACCGCCTTGACGCGGTTCCCGCCGCGTACGCCGCTCGCCATGTCGATCAGGTCTTGCGCCGTGATGCCCAGCTCGACCTCGTAGACGCCCGGCTTCTCGACGTGTCCGCTGACGCAGTAGAGCTTGGTGCCCGTGTTCACCGGGTCGCCGGCGGTGCGCGGAACGTCGGTGTAGACGCTCCCCATGCCCTTGTACCAGTCGAGCCCGTTGTTGACGATAAAGGGCAGGTTCGAGAGCGTCTCGACGTTCTGGACGCACGTGGGCTTCATGAACAAGCCCTGGACGGCGGGGAACGGCGGCTTGTTGCGAGGCTGTCCGCGCTTGCCTTCGAGCGATTCGATCAAGCCGGTCTCTTCGCCGCAGATGTACGCGCCTGCGCCGGAGTGCGTGTAGACGTCCAGCGCGAAGCCGGACCCCGCGACGCTCTCGCCGAGGATGCCCGCCGCGTAGGCTTCTAGGATCGCGGCGTCGAGCCGCTTCTTGGCGAGCGTGAATTCACCCCGGCAGTAGACGTACGCGGTGTGGATGCCCAGCGCCCAGCAGCAGGCGATGATGCCCTCGATGAGCATGTGGGGCTTGTTCTGCAGGATGTAGCGGTTGCTGAAGGTCCCCGGCTCGCTCTCGTCGGCGTTGCAGCAGAGATAACGCGGCTCGATCTGGCGGTTCATGAGGGTCCACTTCATGCCGGTCGAGAACCCGGCTCCCCCGCGTCCGCGCAGACCGGAGTCCTTGACGAGCGTGATGTGGTCGTCCGGCGGAATGGCAAAGACCTTCTCCAGCGACGCGTATCCGCCGTGCTTCCGGTAGACATCGAGCGTGTGGATTCCGGGCACGTCGAGGTTTTCGTAGAGGATGCGCCGTTCCTTAGCCTCTGCCATGTCGTCTCTCTGCCTTCGCGGGAGCCGCTTTCCCGGTGATGCCGCCGAGGATTTCGTCGATCTTCTCCGGCGTGAGGTTTCCGTACAAGTCCTCGTCGACCATCATCACGGGAGCCTGGTCGCACGCGGCGAGGCATTCCACTTCGAGCAGCGTGAAGTTGCCGTCTGCCGTTGTCCCCTCGACTTCGACTTCGAGCGACTCGCGCAGGTGGTCGAGGACCTTCTTGCAGTCGCAGAGCATGCAAGGGAGCGTCTTGCAGACCCGGATGATGTGCTTGCCCACGGGTTCCTGGAAGAACATCGGGTAGAACGTGACGACGTCCTGCACCTGCGCCGGGGAGAGGTCGAGGAGCTCCGCGACGTGCTCCATGACATCCTGCGAGATGTAGCCGTTCTGGGCTTGCGCGAGGTGCAGAGCCGGGAGCGTCGCCGCGCGTTTCGTCGGGTAGTGGGTCAGGAGATCGTCCAGATGGGCGCGGCGCTCCGGCGTGAATTCGAATGGCATCCGTCAGACTCCACTCATCCAGGCAGTCGTCGACCGATCGGTCCCCAGCGATTCGTGTCGGAGGCGAGTTCCGTAGGGGCGGGTCTCAGACTCGCCCCTACAACCCCACGGCGATCGACCGAGCGATGAATCCCCAATGCGAACTACTCAGCGGTCGAGCTCTCCGGCGATGACGTTGAGGCTCCCCAGCACGGCGACGACATCGGAGACCATAAGCCCCTGGACCATCCTGGGCAGGTTCTGATAGTTCATGAACGAAGGCGCGCGCACGCGGACGCGGTATGGATAGCCGCTGCCGTCGCTGACCAGGTAGAACCCCAGTTCCCCGTTGGGCGACTCCGTCGCGCAGTAGACCTCCCCTTCCGGCGGCTCGACGCCGTGACCTCGCATCGTCACCTTGAAGTGGTGGATCAAGCCTTCGATGGAGCCGTACGGGTGAACCGGGTCGTAGGGCTGCGTGTGGTCGGGAGCCTTGTAGACGTGCTCCTTGCCCGGCAGGATCATCTTGTGATCCGGCACGTTGACGGGTCCATCCGGCATGTTGTCGAGCGCTTGCTGGATGATCCGGCAGCTCTGCCGCAGCTCTTCCATGCGCACCAGGTAGCGGTCGTAGGTGTCGCCGCGCACGCCCACGGGGATGTCGAAGTCGAAGTCCTCGTAGGACGAGTAAGGCTCCGCCTTGCGGATGTCGAACTCGACGCCGGAGCCGCGCAGGCAGGGACCCGTCAAACCGCCGTCGAGCGCCGTCTGGGCGTCGATGACGCCGATGCCCTTCGTCCGGTCGATCCAGATGCGGTTCTTCGAGAGGAGCCCTTCGATCTCCGGCAGGGCTTCGTTGAGAAACCCCTCCAGGAAGCCGCGCACCATCGGGACGAACGTGTCGGGCACGTCCTGCGCCATGCCGCCGACGCGCGTGTAGCTCACGGTGAGCCGCGCGCCGGAGCAGGCTTCGATGATGTCGTAGAACTTCTCGCGCTGCTGGAAGGCGTAGAGGAACGCGGTGAACGCGCCGATGTCCAGCGCGTGGGTTCCCAACCAGACCATGTGGTCGGCGATGCGCGCCATCTCGGCGAGGGCAACGCGGATATACTGCCCGCGCTTGGGGACTTCGACGCCCAGAAGCTTCTCGACGGCGAGGACGTAGGCGAAGTTGTTGGAGAGTGGCGACAGGTAGTTCATCCGGTCGGTGACGACGATGAACTGGTTGTAGAGCATACTCTCGCCGAGCTTCTCGAAGCCCGTGTGGAGATAACCCAGATGCGGGGTGCATCGTACGACCTGTTCGCCGTCGAGCTCGACCTCCAGATGGAGCGTGCCGTGGGTCGCCGGATGCTGGGGCCCGATGTTGAGGACCATCGTCTCGCTGGCGACAACGTCAGTCTTGGCTCTGGCAGGTGCACGCATGCTGCTGCCTTTCAGGCGTTCACTCGTCACGATGCGTCTGTCCCGACCGCTCGAAGTCGAAGCTGGCGCGCTCGCCCACGCCCTGCACCGGATAGTCCTTCCGCAGCGGGAACGCGCCGAAGTCGTCTGGCATCAGGATACGCCGCAGGTCGGGATGCCCGTCAAAGACGATCCCGAACATGTCGTAGACTTCGCGTTCGAGCCAGTCGGCGGCGGACCACAGGCCTGTCGCCGACGGGGCGGACGGTTCCGCATCCGTCAGCGGACACTTGACCCGCAGTCTCGGCAGCGGCGAGTCCGGCATGTGGGACATGAGGTGGTAGACGAGCAGGAAGCGGGCTCCGCCGAACCGCGCCGAGATCGACTCCAAGCCGAGGCAGTCCACGGCGGTGAGATCGACCAGGCGGATGTACTGGAACGCGGGATCGGTCTTGAGGAACCTGAGAACCGGATGGATCGCCTCGGAAGTTACGACGACCGTCCATTCCCCACGGTGCTCATCCGTGGCGAGGACGGGGTCTCCGAAGCGTTCGACGACCTTACGGACGGGAAGAGGCCGTGGGTCTTCCGCCGGTGCAGCCTCCGGAGCCTGTTCTTCTGGCATCGTGTCCCCGTTAGCGGGCTAATCCCAGTCGAGCCCGCCCTTGCGCCACACGTAGATGTACCCCAGCACCAGGATCGCCGTAAAGACGACCATCTCCCAAAAGACCAGCAGGTTCTCGCGGATCATGTCGCGGAACACGATCGCCCACGGATAGAAGAAGATCACCTCGACGTCGAAGATGATGAAGATCATTGCGATTAGATAGAACTTGATGGAGAACCGTAACCGGGCGTTGCCGACGGGGTTCACGCCGGACTCGTAGACGCTCCCCTTGACGCGGGTCTGCCGCGGACGGACGACGTATCGGGTGAGGAGCTGGGCGAGGGCGAGGATCGCCACCGCGATGACGACTGCCACGAGGAGAAGCAGGAGGATCGGGATGTAGGCGCTCATCGCCACCTGCGACGTGTGCGTCGATTGTGACCTGTTTCACGAATGACCGGACAGACTACCCAGTTTGGTCTCCGCACGACTTGCCACAACCGTATCGCACCGTCCTGTGGCGGGGCAACTGGGTGACCACAGGAACGGCATTTTCCCATAGCCCCCGATCTCTGTCAAGCGCATTCGCGCACAATCGAGCTCCTACGGACGGTGTTGACGCCGTGATCCGTGCTGACGTAGCGTTCGCGCGGTTTCGCACGAGATACATCGGAGTCCTTCCCAACCCCAGCGTGCCGCGCTATTGTGTATGTGAACGCAATAACAAGCGCCGACACTCGCAGGCTCGGACGCTGGGTCGCCGTCGGTACCGACGTGGAGCGAGTCACACTCCGAAGGTCAGTGCCGATCAGGTCGTCCCACCATGACGAGCGGTCGATCGCTCGCGCCGAGCGTGCTCGTGCCGGAAGCAAAGGAGCCCTCGATGGGTGTGTGGCTTAAGCATTGGCGCGCGCTAGCCGTCGTCCTGGCACTTGGTGTCGGCGTTGCCATGGTCGTCGGCTGCGGAGGCGATGACGAGGAAGGCGAAAAGAAGGACATTGGAGCGAACACGCTCCTGTCGCACAAGGGAGCTGCGCCGACAGTCGACGGCAGCGGCGCAGACGCTGCATGGAAGGATGCCCATCCGCTGGAGTTCGTGGCGTCGGGCGGCGCCAACTCCTCCCTGTCCAACGTATCGCTTAAGTCGGTCCACTCCGGCGACATGGTCTACTTCCTCGTCGAGTGGACCGACCCGACCGAGAGCCTGCGCCGCGCGCCGTGGCAGAAGCAGGCGGACGGATCGTGGAAGCAGCTCAAGGATGGACCTGCCGGCGACGACAACAAGTACTACGAAGATAAGCTCGCCTTCATCTGGAACATCAACGACAGCATCGCCGGTTTCAACCAGGCGGGATGCCAGGTGACCTGCCATATCGGCGAAGGCAAGCCATACGGGAACAAGTACACCACGTCGGCTGGCGAACGCGGAGACATCTGGCACTGGAAGTCTGTCCGAACGGGTCCCGTCGGGACGATGGATGATCAGTGGTTGGACGACGTGCGTTACGATCCCGACAAAGCCGCCGAAGCAGGACGCCATAGCGACCCGAACACTGGAGGCGGGTACAAGGACAACAAGTCCGCGGACGGCAAGACTCCTGCCTACGGAGCGATCGCCCCTCCCTACTGGATCCTCGACAGCACTAAGAAGCCGTTCAACGACGGCGACTTCAAGGCGAACGACGAGGTTCCTGGCATCGTCGTCGCTCCCTACCAAGGCGACCGCGGGGACGTCGCCGCCAAGGGTGTCTACTCCGGCGGGAAGTGGACGCTGGAAATCGCTCGCAAGCTGACGACTGGGAGCGAGTACGACGTCCAGTTCTCCGATCTCGCAAAGAGCTACTACTTCGGCGTCGCGGCATTCGATAACGCGCAGGTGCGCCATTCGGCGTCATCGGGAGCGTTCGAGCTTCAGTTCGACCAGTAGCGCCTCAACGACCGCGATTGGGTTATCGTGAACCGGGCGGAACCATCCAGGAGATGGTCTCCGCCCTTTTCGCATCCGCAGTGGAAGAAGGTGATATGCGAACGAGGCATGGACGGCTGTAATCAGCCCTTGACGCGCGCTGTAGCTCGGCTCACCTGTCATTGTAGTCTGAGTTGTGCCAGGGACAAGGAAAGGGACGGACGACGATGAAGGCTCGCGGCATCGATTTCATCTGCTACGACGTGACCGACATGGAGCGAGCGCTCGCGTTCTATCGAGACACGCTCGGATTCGAGGTGGCGTTCACATACGGCGACTCGTGGGTCGAGCTGGCGACGGAGCCGATCACGGTCGCCCTGATCGGGCCGCCGCACAGCAGGCCTGCGAAGGACAGCACGGGTCCCACCATGGCAGTCGCTGTCGATGATGTCGCCAAATGGGTCGAGGAGCTTCGCGCCAAGGGTGTGACTGTCATCTTTGGACCCGAGAACACGCCCGTCTGCGATGTCGCGATGGTGTTCGATCCCGATGGAAACCGACTGATGATCCACCATCGCCACGACGACACATGGGGTTGATCGCAGTCCACGGCTGACCGTGCACCCCAACCCGGGGCGTCGAGCGATACCGAGTGCGGCTCCCCGACTCGTTCTGTCTAAGGCTTCTTCCGAGGGACGACCTCCATTCGCTCAGGCGGCCCGACGCACATCCGATGCCCGTTTTCCTTGACTCGGAGAGTGGGCGAACCTATACTTCATTGCGTCCGGTGACGATTCGGGCGAGTGGTGGAACTGGTAGACACGCCGGACTTAAAATCCGTCGCCCGGCTCGGGCATGAGGGTTCGATCCCCTCCTCGCCCACCACAGGAACCACCTGAGGAACCGTGTGGCACGGCGGGACCGGAAGAAACGACGACATGACGCGGGGTGGAGCAGTCTGGTAGCTCGTTGGGCTCATAACCCAGAGGTCGCAGGTTCAAATCCTGCCCCCGCAACCACAACCGAAAACCCAGCGGCAGGATGTCGCTGGGTTTTCCGCTATCTGCACGCATAACGCGAAGCGCCCCATGGACGCCGCACGGTTCGACGCCGCCATCGCCGCCATCGAAGAAGCCAACGCGCACGATCCCAACTCGCGCGCCATCGACGGCATCCCCACGCCCTTCGAGGTCGCTTACGCGCGGCACGTCACGGGTTGGGTGACTCGCCTGACCCCCGACCCGTCGGAAGCCCTGCTCCTAGCCGTCCGCGGACTCCATATCGAGCGGTGGAAGGTTCCCAGGCAGGACTACTCCGCCGACCGACGCGGCTACTACCAGTGGCGTAACCGGCTCAAGAGGCTCCACGCCGAGCGGGTGCAGGGCATCCTCAACGATGTCGGATACGACCCGGAGATGGTCGCACGAGTTGGCGATCTCATCCGGCGCGTCGGATTCCCGCACGACCCGGAGAGCCAGGTCATCGAAGACGCCGTCTCGCTGGTGTTTCTCGAATGGCAGTTCGCCGAATTCGCCGCCAAGACCGAGCGGGCGAAGATGATCGACATCCTGCGCCAAGTCTGGGAACGCATCAGCCCGCAAGCCCGCGAGATCGCCCTGACGCTCCCGCTGGAACCGTCGGAACGCGAGCTCGTCGCGGAAGCCCTTTCCGAGGGATAGGACAGTCCTTCACGGCATCGCGCCGACGAGCGACTGGACGTTGTGGGGAACCGCGTTCATCTCCTCGAGCCGCCGCCCCGACTTCCCGCACGTGTTCTCGACAACGACGAAATCCAGCCCCGGAATGACGACGTCGTTCCAGAAGTCTCCAACGCCACGGATCGCCACGTCGAGCATGATGACGATCTGCTCGCCGAGCGGCTCCGTCGAGTTGAGCGTGATCGCGCCGTAGAACTCCTGGCACTCGGTGTACCCCGCGTTGTGCGTTCCCGTGTAGGGCTTGAGGCGCTCCAGCTCGATGGGTCTGCCGATCCGCCGCGACACTTCGTCCGACCGGTTCCGGAAGTAGTCCACGAGCGCCTGCTCCTGCAGGTACGCGGGCTTGGCGTGCTCGGCGACGTCCCGCAACGCGTCGAGCCCGACCCGGTAGGCTTCCTCGACGAACTCGAACCAGTAGCGCTGCTCCGCCGTCACCTGATCCGGGTGTTCCACCGCGACGCACGAACGCCGCAGGCAGGAGTTGAGCCCGTCCCGCTTCGGCGCCACGCCGACGTGGATGACATCCCCCTCGCGGATCTCGCGGTTGAGCGCCTTCCCGATGAGCGTCCGGTTGGCGGTGTTCGCGCCGACCATGACATCCCAGCCCATCTCCTCCGCGCCGAGCTCCCTCCCGACGAAGTAGCCCCACGCGGCGACCTGCGTTTCGAGCATTCCCGGACGCAGGACAGCGAGCATCGCACGCACCATCGCGTCGGCGATGACACTCGCGTCGCGGATGAGCCGCATCTCGTCGTCCGACTTCTCGTACTTGAGCCGGTAGTAGACCTCCGGACAGTCGATCACGTTCTCTGCTCCGTAGAGCTCCTCCAGGTAGGCGACGACCGACGCCGGCACGACCTGTCGCGGGGTCAGCAAGCCAATCCGGTCGACCTTCGCACCCGCCGCCGCTTCGATAACGTCCTCGAGGCGCTCCGCCGCGACGGGATACTCCTCGTCGGCGAGTTTGAGCATCTCGACCTTGTGCACCGGAGCCGCCGCGCGGTCCGCGAGCTGTTCGGCGACGTAGCCGCCCTCCAGCCCAGCCGCGATGTGGAACCCAGTCCGACCGATGACGCCGGCGACCTGCTCGATCTGGACGTTCGTGTTCCCGCCCAGGTAGGGCACGTCGCCGTCGTAGTGCTCGTCGCTGAAGACGAAACCGACCTCCAAGCCCTGTTGCCGCAGGGCTTCGTAGACGCGACGCTGCCGCGCCCGGTACTCATCGGTCGAGATGCAGAAGTCCTTGTCGACGGTCGGCGTTGCCGCCAGGACGCACTCGACCTTGGCGAACTCGCTCCGCAGCTCGCTCAGTCGGAGGGCTCCGACGCCGCTCATGGTTCACTCCTTCTCGCGTGGCTCGGCTCGTGTCCCGCCCAGCGTCTTGCCGATCAAGTCATCCTGTGGGTAGGCGTGTCCCAAGTGCTGCCGAAACCCCTCGGCGAAGGGGGCGCCAATCCGCTCGCCCACTTCCGCGCCCCAGCGTTTCATCGACTCGATGTACTCGTCCATACCGTGGTGCTTCATCAGCCAGTCGCGCTGGCTCGCGTGGCATGCCAACATCTCGACCTTGCGCGGTATGGCGTCAGTGATATCGACGATCAGGCTGGCATTGATCCGGTTCCCCAGGGCGTCCATGCCCTCGATGGGGTCGGCATAGTAGAGATGCGGGATGCCGCTCAGGGGTTCCGCCGGTGGAACCGCGAGCGTCTGCATGTTCGGCGCTCCGGCGCAGAAGCAGGCGTTCCGCACGAGTTGCGACGTGATCTCGTGATCCAGCATGTAGTCGGCGGGCGAGTGGGTCACGACGACATCGGGGCGGAGTCGCCGCAGGGCTTCGACGGTCTTGCGGATCGTCGCGGGGTCGTAGTGGATGAGGAAGTCCTGCTCGCCGACGCAGACATACTCGCCATCGATGAGCCGGGCTGCCGCGTGGGCTTCGTCGTGACGTCGTCGGACGATGGCTTCCTCCGTCTCGGTC
>VGLH01000123.1 GCA_016866785.1 Candidatus Poribacteria bacterium | reverse complement strand
ACGGCGGTCGATGAATAATCTAAACGTTATCAGTCACGCGAAACACTCGAAAAAACCGACTCTCGGAGGCGGCGAAGTGGCGCTCGGAAAATACCCCCATCTTGTAGAATCGGGCGGAAAAATACGCCATTGGCGTATTTTCTCCGACGATAAATACGTCACTGACGTATTTTCCGAGCGATTTTTCGGGGTTTTCGGCATTTTTCGCGCCGAATATTCAGCCCCGGAAATCGGTATTTCGAGTCAGAAACATGGAATATGCGAATGGGTCTCATAAACTGGGGTCGGGCGAGCCAAACGGAACGCGCTCGCCGCGCATAGAGCGAGTCCGCAGGTGTGCAGAAGTTGGACAGATGGCGCGCACATGAGAAGGGAGTCGGGCTATGGCAGAGGAACCGACGGGTTCGGAGCAGGCATCGGCGGATACTCCGCTTCCGCAGGGTCACACGGTCGAGGGTTTCGCGGAACTGATGGACGCTCGGGTTCGGCAGGCGCGTCAGGTCGTGATGCACCTTCAGGAGATT
The DNA here is from genome assembly GCA_016866785.1 of Candidatus Poribacteria bacterium. Lineage (NCBI taxonomy): Bacteria > Candidatus Poribacteria > Candidatus Poribacteria bacterium. The sequence continues at coordinate 11,657 of VGLH01000123.1, read as the reverse complement.
CTGCTACCGGACGCCGGGGAGCGGGGGGATGGTAAGGGCGACGGCATGGTGAAGATCGGTTGGGACGAGCTGAAGCATCTGACGTGGGCAGACCTTGCTTCGGTCGGTGTGGCGGCTCATTGCGACGTGGGGATTGGGCAGGCGCTTGTGAGTCTGCGGAACACCGAGCAGATCGTCCTCGGTCTCCGAGACGTTGCGGGGGCGATCCGGGAACTGACTGCCGAGGTTCGCGGTCTGGCGTGCGCGAGAACACCACGAAATACGGAACCTCAGTAGCGGCGCGGGTTTGGTCGGTGTCGGCGTCGTGCATCATCAGCGAGGCATCGCCCGACAACGCTGAACTTATCGGCGAGGTTGAGCGGATGCTGAAGGTGCATGGTATCCGCGCGACATACTGGCACAGCCCATCGAGCCGCAGAGGGCGGGAGAGCCGAGCAAAGTCCTCGAAGGCTACGACCAAGCTAATACGATGCTCGCGGAAACGAAGGGGCAGGCATGAACACCGTAGCCGGTTACGACCCGATGCGCGTCGAGCAATCCGTCCGGGCGTTCGCGGACGCGATGCTGGAGACGATGCGGATGCACGAACGCAAGGGCGGCTGGGACAACGTTGATAGCCGCTGGCTCGCTTGGAAGCTGGCGGAGGAACACGCCGAGGTCGTGACGGCGATCAGCGACTACGTGCTCTACGGCACGCCGTTCAACCGGCGTGCGCTCGCAGCCGAGCTCGTGGATGTTGCCAACGTTGCCATGATGCTGTGGGACAAGCTGCAAACGGAGGGCTGACCATGACCGCTGACGCCGTAACGACTGACGTGCTGACGCGGGCAGCCCTGAAATGGCTGTCGGGGCGGTCAACGTGCGTCCTGCGGGAGCGCGGCACGCCGTCGGAGCGTGCCGACGCCATTGGGTTCAAGCTCGACGGAAGCCTAGTACTCAGCACGCTGATCGAGGTGAAGCTGACGCGGCAAGACTTCCTAGCGGACCGCCACAAGGCGGCTCGCCTGGGAATCGGCATGGGCGTCTATCGGTACTACTTCGCCCCGAAAGGCGTCATCGCCCCCGACGAGCTTGACCGCTGGGGGCTCGTGACCCTGGTGCGGATTAAGGACAGGTATTATGGTCCGCGCTGGTCGGGGCGGGTCGTGAAGGTATCGGCGAGGTTTGAAGCCGACCACTTCGCCGAGATGCGGGCGTTGATGAACGAGGTCGAGTCTGCGCGGAACTGGAGTCTCAACCGGGAGCGGCTGATAGACATGGAACGGGCAGAGTGGGGCATCCGCAATCTGCCCTGTGAGGCGCGTCTGCGCAATGCCGACCGCCGGAGTGACGGCGATGGGGTCGAGACATGGTGATCTGGTGGATACACAGCGCTTCCCAGGGAGCGCGGACGTGACCCATCGCGCACCGTTTCCATCCGCCATGACGTTCGCCAGCCTGTTCACAGGCATCGGCGGATTCGATCTAGGCTTGGAACGAGCGGGCCTGGTGTGTCGCTGGCAATGCGAATCGGACGCGAACTGCGCGAAGGTCTTGACCGCGCAGTTCAAGGTTCCCCTTTACAAGGACGTGAGGGACATAACCGGTGGAGAGCCGACAGCCGACCTTGTTTGCGGTGGATTCCCCTGCCAAGACTTGTCAGTTGCCGGTCGCCGCAAAGGACTGGCTGGAGCGGCATCAGGGCTCTGGTTCGAGTTCCAACGAGTTCTTGCGGCGCATCGTCCAGAGTGGGTGCTCATCGAGAATGTCCCCGGTCTACTATCGTCAAACGGCGGACGGGACTTTGCCGAAGTCCTTTCAGGGCTGGAAGAACTCCGGTATGGCGTCGCATGGCGAGTACTGGACTCTCAGCACTTCGGCGTGCCCCAGCGACGCCGTAGAGTCTACATTGTCGGACATCTTGGAGACGGACGTGCCGCCTCAGTACTCTTTGAGCCCCAAAGCATGTCGAGGCATGTTACGTCGCGCGGACACGAACGGGGACCGGGTAGAGCCGTATCTGCGACACTTACTGGAAACGCGGGCGGCGGAAACCGACCTGCCGGACATAGAGGCGAACTCGCCCTCGTCGTGAGCTCGCCGCCAGTACGTAGGTTCACACCGGCAGAATGGGGGCGGCTCCAGGGGTTCCCTGACGGATGGAATGACTGGCTACCCGATACCACCCGGTATCGACAGTTCGGCAATGCCGTAACTGTCCCCGTGGCGGAGTGGCTTGGGCGCAGGATGCTGGCGGCGTCCGACCGCCGGACTGATGGGAGATGGAGACGAGACATGGTGACCCAGCAGGATGGCGTCGCCGAGGACGCTTACGCGGTTGAGCAGGTGTCGCAAGCGCCACGGTATTCTAGGAGACGAACATGAGCATCGAGACGCCCGAGCATCTTCAGCAGGCAGTCGAGCAACTTCACCGGGTCTTCCGCATCGCCCGCAGTTCGCGGGAACGGTTGATGCCCGGGTTCGCGGTCGCGTTCGTCAACGAGACTGAGGGGGCGGTCCGCGAGATCCAGGGGATCCTGGCAGACGTGGGGAACTACATCGGCATCGACATCCCCATCGCCACGCCGAGCTGGCCTATCGTGCCTGTGTGCGTAGCCGCCCATGACGAGAGCAACGAGGAGCTTTGGCGGCGGATGATGGGCCGCATCCCAGTAACCGAATACCCAGTGGGGGACATTTCCCCAGGAAAGGACGACACGATGGAAACCGGAACCCAGACCGCAACGACACTCCAGAAGCAGCCACCCCACTTCTCCGACCCGCAAGTGGCAAACTACTTCAACAACACCAAGGGGAGCATCCAGTTCGTGCGCGACGCCTTCGAGCGCTGGAGCAAGGAGGCGTTCGCCGAGGAAGACCGGATCATCAAGGCCCAGATGTTCGTTCGGGCGAACGGCGACCAGACCCGGGCGGCGCACCTCAGAGCCGTCTACGAGACGTGCGCCAAAGTCGAAAGCGCGCTCGACGCTTTGGATGATGCTCTGGCAACCATCCAGGCGAGGTCGGCGATTCTGCGCGGCACGGCGCCCGCCCTCGAAGCTGTGGGGGGCTCATAGATGTTTCGTCCAGAACCGGGGCAAGGCGCTGATCTTCCGGTGACGATTCCCGCCACAGCACCGGACGGCAGCGACGCGACCATCATCCTCAACAAGGATTCGGCTCCTGATATCTTCGTCCGGCTGTTCCAGATGACGACCCCCAGCTTCAATGAGGTCGCAGTCTGGTATCGGTTGGCGATGGACCTGAACTACAAACGCCATCCGCATCACGTCGCTGACGATGGCACACCTGCCGCAGTCGCAGAGACGGGCGGCGCGTAGGAAGGAGACTCCAATGGTCGGTGAACTGAGCGAACGCGGGAAGCGGCTACGGCTGCTACGTCCCGCACTCAAACGAGTGAGGGCGGAGATCGCAGAGTGTGAGCGGTTGAGCGACCTCACCTTTGGTAAGCCAGAGAGGGAAAGGCTCCTGAAGCGCTTTCACACATTGCTTACGGAGGCGCACTGCATCGAAAAGCGCATCGCCGCTCTCGAACAGGAGAGACCGTAGCGCGGTCGGCAGCGGGGCCGCGTTGTTCGGCAACGGAACCCAAACCGAAAGGGCCGCCACATGGCACGCAAGGGAACGCAGACCGAGATTCCGAAGGAGCAGTTGCACCGGAAACCCCACCCCCGTGACCGGATGAGCGTCGAGAAGACGACGATCACGGCCAAGCAGCAGGTCTTCTTCGACGTGCGAAACGCGGAGGGCGTCGCGGGACTTCTCGGCTTGCTTCTGCAGCAGCCAAACCGCGAGTGCTTCGCGTTCGCCGGGAAGTACCAAGAAGGCGGCGATCTGAAGCCGGTCGGTTGGGTCGTGACCCTCACGGCGAGCGCCGAAGCGGGAGCAGCGGAGTCTGTCGTCGATGGGCTCACGGTGATGGCAAAGCGGTTCGGCGGCGACCTCCAGAGCGCGTTCAAGTCGGCGACGCACGACCTGCAGTTGCGTCTGGACACGGAGTGGCTTAGGACACAGGGCGCGGAGGTCGAGATCGACCGGACGGCAGAGGTCAACGGCGACCAGAGCGACCGCGTCTAACTCGGCAAGCGGGCGACGGTCGGGAGTCACGGATTCCTCGGAAACGTTACTCCCGACCCGGTTCCGCCGGACAAGAAGGAACCCAAGCCAGATGAACACGCCCACCTTGCGAGAAGCCCGCACGTTGCGCGGCCTGAGCCAGGCGTGCTTGGCGAAGCGAACCGGGATATCCCAGCAGACGATCAGCCAGATAGAACGCGGCAACCAACCGCCAGCGATTGACGACGCCGCGCGTCTCGCCTCGGCGGTCGGGCGCGGGATCCACGAGATTCGCTGGGCGGCGGAACCGCGTTGGCGGCGTTCCAGAAGGCGGGGAGCGCCATGAGCGTCGAGGTCGAAATCCGCGCCATTCAGCGGGTCGATGCGGACAGCACGACGCGCATCGACTGGGTTCGCTACGAGGTCGAGTATGGCGAGGCGGTCGATGAGGACAGCGGCGAGGTCGTCGAGGTCTGCCTGAGTCGCGCGGTCCTCGGAGCCGGTCTTATCATCCGCGCCGGTCACTTGTCCGACGAGCAGGCGGCGGACGCTCTGGAGCAGGAGGTCGCGCATGGAACCCTTTGACGGCGAGTGGTTCGCGCGGCATCAGGGCGCGATGCTCGCGCTCGCCAACACGAGGGCGGGGAGGCGGCTTCTGCGCATCGACGGCGACCTGCCCGCAAGGTGCTGGGTCGTGGGGATTCAGCCGCACGCCGTCACGTGGACGACGGAGCCGTTGATCCCGTGGCTTCGGAGCGTTCGTCGCGGCGAGCCTGTGACCCTCACGACGGACTTCCGCACGCACGAGAAGTTCGGCAAGCGGCTCCGGTTCAGCGTGTTGCCGCGTTGGGAGCGGGTCGGCGAGATCGTTCGCGCCGCGTGGTCGCCGTTGGGCGTGCGCGTCGCGTGGGCGGACACGCTGACGGTCTACCCGCAGCCGGGGGCCGGCGGGGGGAATACGACCTGTGACGGCCAGGTATTCCGTGGCACATCGGGAACGTTCAGCGCCATCCGCGACGGCGCAGGCACGGGCGTAGATGCTTTCGGCATCGACGCTTCTCTGTACCGGCTTCTAGCGAGTACTACGAGCAATGTCTTCTCACAGCTTTACCGATCCATTTTCACCTTCAGCACGTCCGCGCTCGGAAGTTCGGCAACGCTTTCCGCCGCGGTACTGAGCTGGAGAGGAAGCCTCAAAGCGTCGGGCCTTGGGACGGACTCGGCGAACGTGGTCGCGGCGACGCCAGCCGCGAACAACTCGTTGGTCTCGGCAGACTACGGACAGCTTGGAGCCGTGGCCTTCGCGACGGTCGCATACAGCTCTCTTTCGACAACGGGGTATCAAGACTTCACGTTGGACAGCAACGGCAGAGCCAACGTGAGCAAGACGGGGATTTCGCGCTTTGGGCTACGCGGCGGATGGGACCTGAACAACTCATTCACTGGAACCTGGGCTAGCAACCAGACGACGCGATGGCAAGGCTACTACGCTGACCAAACGGGCACCTCAACCGACCCCAAGCTGGTCGTGACCTACACCCTGCCCGCGAAGGGCTTGCCTCTGTTCTTGGCTCAGATGGGAGGAGGGTTCGCCGCATGACGCCGATCAAAGTCGGAACGCAGTCGTTCAGCGTGCAGCTTCACATCCTCGACAGTGCGACGTTCCTGCCGATCACCACGTTGACGAACGGCTCGGCGGGCGCAGCCCTGTGGTACAAGCGCGGCGGGACGGGGACGAAGACCGCGATCAGTCTCGCGGCACTTGCCAGCGACGAGGCGGCATACGCCGAGGGGGGATTCAAGCACATCGCCAACGGCGTCTATCGGCTCGACGTGCCGAACGCCGCGCTGCTGGCGGGGGCCGACTACGTGGTGATTGGGGGGACGTTCACGGGCGCGATTGTGCCGCCCCTCGCCCTGCGTCTCGTGGGACACGACCCGCGAACGGAACTCACGACGACCGTGCTGGCGTACATCGACGCGGCGATCACCAGCAGGCTTGCGACTGCGGGATACACCGCGCCGGACAACAGCGGAATCACGGCAGTCAAGGCAAAGACGGACAAGCTCAACTTCAACTCCGACGCGACTCCGCTCGTGCTGTCGGACGTGCGCGACGTGAACGATGCGGCGGTAACGTCGGTCGCGGACTTCAAGGCGGACGTGTCTGCGCTCGCCCTTGAAGCATCCGTGCAGGCGGTCCCGACCGTCGCGGAGATACGCACAGAGCTTGACACGAACAGCGCGAAGCTCGACGCGACGGTGTCCAGCCGGTCGAGCCACAGCGCAGCGGACGTGGTGACGGCGATGGACGGAACTTCCGCCAAGCTCGACGTTGCCGTGTCCAGCCGACTTGCGGACGCGGACTATACCGCGCCGGACAGCGCAGCAGACATCGCGGACGCGGTTCACGATGAGGCGTTGTCGGGTCATGTCGCGGCGGGATCCACCGGCGCGGCGCTGAACCGTCTAGGAGCCATTCAGACCCGAACGGACATGATCGGTGTGGCGAGCGTGACGATCCGAAGCCCGCTCGTAACAGGATCAGCCGTTAGCCTCGTGCGCGGCGACGACTATGCCGCCGACGACGGGCGCAGTCTCGACTTCACGTTCGAGAACGCGCCCGACCTGACCGGTGCGACGATCACGTTCTCCGCGAGGACGGCATACGGCGAGTCGCACAGCTTCGCAATCGAGGCGGAAGTCCTGTCGGCGGATGAAGTCCGAGTCGAGCTGACAAGCGAGGACACCGAGGTTCTTCTTCCCGGTGTGGAGCGCTATCGGTTCGACATTCAGGCGGAGCTCGACGGCACCGCGCGCGTGGTCACGCTGGTCGCCGGGAAGATCACCGTCATTGAGGACATGATCGTGGATATCGCCGAACCGTAGCGAGCCACGAACAAACGTCGGCACTTGCGCGTAAGTGCCGACGTTTGAGAGGGGACGACATGAAGCCCGAACGCTCGGACGACACGGCGCCGGACGAGTGGCTTGCGCGGGAGATCGACGCGCTGAGCCGCCGCACGCAAGCCGTGCTCGATCCGATCACTCAAGAACTCGACCGACTTCGCGCGGCCCCGTCACTCCCGGCAACGATCCGCTGTGAGATCGCGCAGAGGAACGCGACCCTCGCAGTCCTGTGCGGGATCCAGGAGCAGATCGGCGCCGTCGGCATGGCCATCACGACCGCGATAGTCGATCTTACAGCGCGTCTCGAAGCCGCCACGCAGGACGCTTTCGGCGACGAAGACGGCGACGCGGGCGAGGTTGGCGACGAGCCAAGCCCAGCCGCCTAGAAGGAGACCCCGATGAAAAGACCGGGCGACAGCCCCAAGCCACGCTGGATCGCGCTCACGCACGTTGCGGACAACGCCTACATGATCGACGCCAGCGGCGGTCTAGGCGTCATGCTGGGCGCCCCGCTCCCGGAGAGGACGACGCTCTACCTCATCGATGACACGATGGACAGGACTCTAGCCGTGGTGAACCTTGACGCCACCGTAGCGCTGGATGAGGCATTCCCGGAGTCAGAAAGCGGTGTCGGACAGATTCTCACCTACATCCATGGGAATCCGTCCATCTATGCAGGTATGGAGCCGGAGCTGTTCCGGTTGTGGGGAAGTACCGGCAAGTGAGACGAGAAGCTCGGTCGGCTGCCACACGGCAGCCGCCGAGACAGAACCCAAACCATTGAACACAGGTTGCAGGCAGTATACCGTGGGAGTGCGTTGCACACCAACACGAGGATACCGACAACAGGTTTGGGTCATGGATGGTTGACCGATGGCGGAGTCGCGACGGCACGTGAGCAGGCAAGAGACCATCACGATGCAGCGACTTCCATTATTTGCAGAGAGACTACGTGTGTCGGGTCCGCACCAAGCGTCGGAGGGCGGCCAGCCTCTGGTGGCGATGCAGCTGCAGTCGTGCTTCGCCGTTCCTCTACTGCGCGAGCGTCTCGGCGGTCGTGGAGTGGGTACGGCGCTGCTCTGAGTAAGCGCAACCTTTGGGGTATGGGCCATCCAGAACGCCTTGTGCAGCGACCTTCACCCGCGTGCTAAGCCGGCTTGAAAGAGGAGATTTCGAAGGCATCCTTCACACTTGGGCTTGGAGTGGACGGGTGTCAAGCGTAGGTCGCCTACCACCACAATACTTCTTCCACCAGATTCGCTCCTCAGGGCCACACTCCCGCACTTGCATCGTAGACCGCCGAGCGCTGGAACAGAACCGTCGCGCCTCAGACACCATCGCACGTCCAAGAGTTGGCTACCGCGACCACGGAACACCCAAGCACACACCGCAAGTGATGGTCTGGCCCCGGATCAGCACTAGGGTGCGCCAAGCGTCACCCATGCTTGGCCATCTGCGAAGTTGCCCTGTAAGGGACGGGATGGGCACCCAGCATCTAGGTCCGATGCGACTGAAGGTACTGCTCGAACAGAAAGTCCTTGAGAGCTTCGCCAAACGCATGATCGTCCGTGATTCGCTTGTACAGGTCGAAGTTCGTGTCGACGATCTCCTGAATCACGTGATTGACCTTCGTGTCGAACGTCAGTCGCACGTTCTCCGGCGTGTTGACCTTCGCGGCCACAGCGAGCCCGGCGTCAGCATCGAGCTTCTGCATCATCTGATTGAGCGTCACGTGGTGTTCCGGACCGAGGTTGATCCCGAAGCGCTCGTTCAACTCGGCGATGATGCGAGACAGCGCTTCGAGCTCCTCCTGCGGAATCCCGTACGCGCCTTTCGTGCCGACGGGATCGAGGAGGCCCGCCCGGCGTTCGAGTGCGATTCGACCGCTACTCGTCTCCTGAATGCGGTAGGACTCCATATCAATGTTTCGTTGCACGTCGAGCGGCAGTTCGGCGCGGTTCGTGGGCAAAAGTCGCCATAGATGACGGGCGAAGACGTAGAGCTTTCCGAGGTCAACGTCGGTGAAGGTCAGCACCTGGGCAAGGAAGGCGTAGAGTCGAACATAGTCCGTGATTTGTCCGATAAAGTCCTGTTGTTCTTCCTCGGACAATCCGCGAAAGCGTTCCACGGTCGGAGCCAGCGCGGCATACAGCTGATCTTGTGCGGACGTTTTGCCGAAGAAGACGCGCGCGAAGCCGTCCACATCGGCGTCGAAATAGACCGGAAACGCCGCTAACCGGTACTGAATCTCGTAAAGCAGGTTCGGATCGGTCGCCTCCGAAAGGATCGTCGTCTCGTAGTACGGCTCGAAAGCAAATCGGATGTCGTCCGCCTCGTTGGCGAAGTCGAGCACGGTGCACCCGCGCTTTTCGGGATGCGCGCGGTTGAGACGCGACAACGTCTGAACCGCGTTCACGCCGCCGAGTTTCTTGTCCACGTACATCGAGTGCAGGAGCGGTTGATCAAATCCCGTCTGGAATTTGTTGGCCACGATGAGGAAGCGAACTTCGGGTTGCTCGAAGGTCTTGGCTGTCTGCTTCTCCGAAAAGCCGTTCATGCCGGATTCCGTGTAGGATTGCCCGCCGTCCTGGACGGTTCCCGAAAATGCCACGAGTGCTTTGAACGGATACCCGCGCTCCGCGAGATACCTGTCCACTGTCAACTTGTACCGAACCGCGTGCAGGCGCGAGCGCGTGACGATCATCGCCTTCGCCTTGCCGCCGATCTCTCCCTGTACCTGAGCGGCAAAGTGTTCGACCAGGATCTTCACCTTCTCGAGGATCGCGTGTGGGTGCAGCTCGACGAACGACTTGAGCAGGAACTCCGCCTTCTTCTTGTCGTAACGCGGGTCGTCCTCGATCGTCTTGAGCAATCGCCAATAAGCGTTGTAGGTCGTGTAGTTCGCGAGCACGTCGAGGATGAAACCCTCTTCAATCGCCTGACGCATACTGTACAGGTGGAAGGGCTCGAACCCGCCGTCGTCGCGCGGCGTCCCGAAGAGTTCGAGCGTCTTCGGCTTGGGCGTGGCGGTGAAGGCAAATGTCGAGACGTTGGGCAGTCGTCCGCGCTTCTCCATATCGGCGAGGATGAGGCGCTCCAGCTCCTCTTCAGGAGTCTCCGCGTCGGATTCCTGCCATTCCGCGTCCTCCAACGACCCGGAGGCGAGCACGGACTTGAGGCTCTTGGTGCTTTCCCCAGATTGGGAGGAATGCGCCTCGTCAACGATCACGGCGAACTGCTTTCCGGGCAGTTCGCTGATCTCCTTCGCGATTACAGGGAACTTCTGGAGCGTCGTGACGATGATCAGTTTGCCCGACTCGAGCGCGTCTTTGAGCTGACGCGAAGTCTGGTCAATATTCTCCACCACGCCGAGGGTCTGCTCGAACTGCTTCATCGTGGATTGGAGTTGGCGATCCAACACGCGACGGTCGGTGATGACGACGACGGTATCGAAGACCTTCCGGTCCGTCGCGTCGTGGAGCGTCGCGAGCTGGTGGGCAAGCCAAGCGATCGTGAAGCTCTTGCCGCTCCCTGCCGAGTGCTGAATCAGGTAGCGTTGGCCCGTTCCCATACCGCGTGCGTGCGATACGAGTCGGCGCACGCAGTCTAGCTGCTGGTAGCGCGGGAAGATGATGTAGCGATGTCCCGTCTTCTTCCCCTTGTCGTCCTCGTCTTCTACCTCGTGAATGAACTGACGAACGAGATCGAGCACGCTGTCGCGCGCCCACGTTTCCTCCCACAGATAGCGTGTCGCGTAGCCTTTCTGAGTTGGCGACACGGGCGGGTTTCCGGCTCCGCCGAAACAGCCTTGATTGAACGGAAGGAAGCGCGTCTTCGCTCCGGCGAGATGCGTTGTGACGAAGACCCGATCCGGGTCGACTGCGAAATGCGCGAGACAGCGACCGTAGGCGAAAAGCGGTTCCCGCGGATCGCGGTCGGTTCGGTATTGACGCATCGCATCGTTGACCGTCTGACCCGTGAACGGGTTCTTCAGCTCCGCGGTGAAGATCGGAATGCCGTTCAGGAAGAGCGTAAGATCGAGGCTCTTTTCGTTCTTCGTGCTGCAATGAACTTGGCGCACAACCGAGAAGATATTGCCCGCGTGAAGACGCTGCGTCTCCTCGTTGAGTCCGCTCACAGGACGGAAATACGCGAGGCTGAGCTTGCACCCGGAGTCTTTGACACCGCTCCGCAGGATGTCGAGCGCGCCACGCCGCGCAATCTCAGAGGACACGCGCTTGACGAACTTCTCTTGGACTCCCGCGCCGTGGTGCTGGCTGAGTTTCTGCCACTCCTTCGGCTGGGTCGCGAGGATGAAGTCCACAACGTCGCGCGGGATGAGGCATAGAGTCCGGTCGTAATCGTCTGGAGAACGCTTGTGATAGCCGCCGTAGAGCGTCGCGGCTTCGCGGACGATGTTCTCGTCTTCGTCGTAGGCATCGGGCCCGTGACGGAGCAACGCGCACTCGATGGCCTCTTCGAAGGCGCGCTCGGAGATGTCAGGGGTCATGCGACCTCCTGCCGCACGTCAATCCTGCCGGTTACTGCGGCGGAAATGAGGGCGACCCGATATTCCGCCAATCGCTCGATGGCTTCGCGTATCTTGGCGATGAGGGCGTCCATCTTCGCGGTCTCTCGGTCGAGGAAGGCGGCGATGGCGCGTTGCTCTGAGTATGAGGGAAGTATCAAGA
>VGLH01000122.1 GCA_016866785.1 Candidatus Poribacteria bacterium | reverse complement strand
GGAGCGGGGCTGGCGATCACGCTCGTCTTGGCGGCGATGCGGATGCGGTATCTTTGGTGGAACCTGCATCCGGTCGGCTACGCGATTTCAGGAAGTTGGGCGATCAACCCGATGATTGGCTCCATCTTCGTCGGATGGCTGCTGAAGGCACTCGTGCTGCGGTTCGGGGGGATTCGGCGACTGCATCAGGCGAGCCCGTTCTTCCTGGGGCTCATCTTCGGGGAGTTCGTCGTCGGGACGGGATGGAGCTTCGTCGGGATCGTCCTGAAGCGCCCGATGTACCGGTTCCTGTTCTGACGCTGGACGTGCGGCGGAAGGAGGCTAGGGAAAGGAGCGCCGATCTCGCGTCTGTCGGCGCACCTCGTCGAAGTCCTCGGGCTGGTTGCGCGGCGTGACGCTCCCTCGAAGATCCGTCAGTGTCTGCTTGAGGGGGACCACGACGACGACGTTCCCGCGCTGGACGAAAGGCACGCGATCTCCCGTCCCCAGCTCCAGCAGGTCGCGGATCTCCTTGGGGATGGTCACCTGTCCCTTGGCAGTCAGCTTGTGCCCGATGGTTTCCATGGGTCAGCCCCTTCCGAGTATTACATCTGTCATTGTGTAGGAATCCGGGGCAGGATTCCAAGTCGTCTCCGCGCGACGCGACGTGTTGGTATTGGTGGCTTGGCGGCCGATGCATAGTTCCTGTTCTGACGCGGATGCGCTGCGTCTCCTGTCGATGCCCGCCACGCTAACGCCGCAACCCTCACGCGACACGCCGGTCGCGAAGCCGCCCACGACCACCACGCCCATCTCGGCGCGCTCCTTCTCGTCGTTCGCCTTCGCGCAACTGCCCCCGACGCTCCTCAGGAAAGATCACTCCTTTCCTCCAGTTCAACGGGAATCGTTGAGCAAACCTCTACCATTCGTCGCGGGGCTTCGCGAGAGTCTCCACGACGCCGCCTTCTGGCGCCACGCGTATCACGACGCGAGGCTCCCCGTCGTTGCCCCTCAAGCGCACGATTCCGCCGCCGTAGGGCGACGCGCCCACATCGTAGACGGAGACGCCTGCGCCATTGAACACCTGCAGCACGTTATCCACCGGCCACGCCAGCGTCCCGGTCGGTGTGACCCTTAGCCGCACGCGAACCTTCCTCTCTCTGTCCACGACGTCCAGATTCCTTACCGTCACGGTGTCGAACTCCGCCGACGACTTTCCCTCTCCTTGTGCCGCTGCCTTCTGGACCACGAGTCCTGACAATGCGTATCCTGCCAGAACCAGCATCCCGCCCAGCGCCATGTAAGCGAGTTTCTGCCCGAATCGCATCGCCCGTCTCCTTCACCTAGCCGAAGCACCGCGCGCATATGGTCCCATTGTATCTTTAGGACTTACGCAGTTGACCAGAACCTCGATCGGGGTTCATTATAGCGCCCCCCCCGCAGCGTCAAGAGAAATCCGCAGGAGAAGCCTCACGAACCCACCCAAATGCGATGAACTGGACTATATTCACTTCCTCATCGCCGCCCAGGAGGTCTTTACCTGCACGGAGGCGGCTCGCTGCCAGCCGGATGAAGCTGCATCTCCCGCTCACGACGCCTTTACCCGTTTTCTCACCAAAGAGCCACCCGACACGGCGGCCCTCTGGCAGGAAGCAACGACCCTGGTCGAGAAGAAGAAAGGGCTTCTGGTGATAGACGATACCACGCTGGATAAGCCCTACGCGCGAAAGATGGACCTCGTCACGCGCCACTGGAGCGGCAAGCATCGCCGCGTTGTCCAGGGCATCAACCTGGTCACGTTGCTCTGGACGGACGGAAACGCCCTGACTCCGACGGACTTTCGGCTCTACGACAGACCCCAAGACGACCCAACCAGAAACGACCACTTCCTGAGGATGCTGGCGACGGCTTACGAGCGGGGATTCTCTCCTGAGTATGTGGTGTGTGACAGTTGATATGCCAGCGTGGCGAACTTGAAACATCTTCGCTCCTATGGCTGGCGCTGGCTGACACGCCTCAAGCACAACCGCCTGGTCAACCCGGACAGAACCGGGGATGTTCCGGTGGAGGCAGTGGAGATCCCCCCCTGAAGGTCGGATCGTGCATCTGATAGAGTACGGCTTGGTGCGGGTATTCCGAATCGTCGTCACAGACGGCGACGTGGAATACTGGGCGACCAGCGCCTTGGAGATGACCGAGGAAGTCCGGAAGGAACTGGCACGACAGGCTTAGGGGATCGAGACCTATTATCGAGGCATCAAGCAGTTCTGCGGAATGGAGCGGGCTCAGGTGCGCCGCGCCAACGGGCAGAGGAATCATCTTCTCTGCGCCCTGCGTGCTTTCTTGCGTTTGCAGGCGCATCGTCTGGAGACGGGTATCAGCTGGTATGAAACCAAGACAGCCATCATCCGTGAAGCCATCCGGGAATACTTGGCTCATCCGCGATACCTCCTCTCAACTGCGTAACTCTTAATCTTTTCAGACGTTCTTCTCGTACGTGTCGCTCGACAGCGTGCTCCCCTCAGAGCAGTGACATCGGCGAGTCGGAGGAGTTTCCTGTCTGCGCTGGAACGAAGCCCTGCGCGTCGGCAACCGCCAACCGCACGTATGGAGATCCTTCTTGTTGCGTCGGAATCGTCTTGAAACGACCGATGTACCGGTTCCTGTTCTGACATCGATCCTTCAGGGCCCATGTCATTCTGAGCGAAGCGAAGAATCTCGGTGCCCGAAGGGATGTTTCGCTTCGCTCAACATGACCCGGTAGGGGGAAGCAGGACTACTCCCCTTTGAGGTCCGCCCACACAGCCGCCACCTTGCCCTTTGGGCTCACGGCGAGCCCGCTGGAACCCGTGACGACGACGTTGTCGATGAACCCGTTCGCCATGCTCTCGTGCCAGATGCCGATCTTCCCGGTCACGTGTGTCTTGTCGTGGATGTCCACGAGAGGCTTGCCGAGGTCGCCGAGCGGGTCCTTCACGTTCTTGCGATCCACATACCAGATGCGGATGTGGTCGCCGACGGCTTCGATCCTACCCAGCAGGACCTGCGTGTTGTCCTGCGCGATCGCGCCCAAGCCGTGCGGCGTCTGGTTCAGGGTGTTGCCCGGGTTATTTTCGCACGCGGCCTGGTCGTTGCATTGACCGGTCGCCCCGCAGCCCTTGTCCAGCAGCGCGACGATGACCGCCGGCGTCTCGTTGAACCCGAACGTCACGAGATAGCCTTTGTTCGCGGCGGTCTGCCGGAACACGATGCCCCAGCTATCGTCGTCGCCCGCGCTCATCTCCAACTGGATGATGCCGTCTGACAGCGTGAGTCCGCCGGGCAGTGGCGTATTGCCCGACTTGTCGCATCCCTCGGCGAGCTGTTTCAGGGCTTTGGTCTTGTTGCCGGGATGGTTCTCGACAGCCCACACCTGCCCTTTGTTGTCGGCAACCCAGCCTTTGACCTCGTTGACGGCGGCGTTGGGAACGGCGTTCTTGCCCCCGTCCTCGAAGTCCGCGCGGAAGATCACCTGAGACCAGGCGGGAACCGACAGCAGACAGGCGACCGACAGAGCCGCCACCACCATGGTGCGACGCGCCATGCTTGCCTCCTCATCCATATCTGGCGTTGTTCCGCTGGCTCTGCCATCGAGACATCGCCAGCGACGCGCACAGTACCACGGTGAACCGACATTGTCAACGGCTGTTCCATTCCCATGGTTGAGCGCCGACTAACCGCATGGTTGCTCCAGATTGGGCAGCTAGTCTTCGCGTTGCGACAGCGATGTTCGTCTCGCCGATGGATCGCAGAAGGCAGATCGCGGGATTCCTTGCCGCCGCCATCACTTGCGTCGTCGCGTGTGGCATCCCGCCGCTACGCACGTGGGATCGATCCTCGTCATAGGTGACGTCTCGGACTCGATGGTTGCGGTTCTCGATATGCCAGTGCTGTCGGCGGAGGCGAAGCAGCGCTTCGGGAGAACCGGTCGTCGCATCCAGGCTCGTCAGACCTACCTCTACCTGCCGACGCGTCTGACCATGGCGCGTGGTTTCCCGCTGGAGGTAGTAGGCTTGCGTGGCATTGTGCCAGTCGTGGACGGGGGCGATGTAGTCGCCGATCTCCGGATTGACCGTGAACCGACGCCTCTCCCAACGTCCTCGGTTCCGCTCGATGGTCTGGGCGTGATCTGGGCGCTCTTGACACCGCTCGCGGCGGGCGGTATCCCTGATGCTCAGCGACTCGGAAGGAGTCATCGATGGCAGATGTCATAGACTACCGCATCTTCGGCGACGACATGCAGTTGGTCGAGGTCGAGCTCGACCCGGGGGAGGGCGTCCGAGCCGAGACGGGGACGATGCTCTACATGGGCGAGGCGATTCGGATGTCCACGTCCAGCGGCGGGGGCATCATGCGGGGTCTCCAGCGGATGGTGTCCGGGGAGAGCTTCTTCATCGCCGAGTTCGTCAACGAGGGCAGGAGCAAGGCGTCCATCGCATTCGCGGCTCCGTATCCGGGGAAGATCATCCCGCTCGACCTGCACGGGCTCGGCGGCGAGTTCCTGTGCCAAAAGGACTCGTTCCTGTGCGCCGCGAGAGGCATCGAGGTCGAGGTCGCGTTCACGCGTCGGTTCGGCGCGGGCATCTTCGGAGGCGAGGGTTTCATCCTGCAGCGGCTGACGGGTCGCGGCCTCGCGTTCATCCACGCCGGCGGAACCGTCGTCGAGCGAGAGCTCTACGCCAACGAGGTGCTGCGGGTCGACACGGGCTGCATCGTCGGACTCGCCCCGACCGTGGACTACGATATCGAAACGACGGGCGGCATCAAGAACGCGCTGTTCGGAGGCGAAGGACTCTTCCTGGCGAAGCTGACAGGTCCCGGCAAGGTGCTTCTCCAGAGCCTGCCCTTCTCGCGGCTCGCCGACCGGGTCGTCTCGGCGGCGAACTTCGGCAACCAAGAGGAGCGGAGGGGCGGGCTCCTCGGCAGCTTCATCACCGGCGACCGCTGACCGGCACGATCGCGCGCCTGGATGAGCCGATCGGACAATCCATCATCTTCTGGGAGGAACCCATGCCCCTCGAACTGGTCGCCACAGCGCCCAGAACCCCTATCCTGCGCGAGTATCCTGAAGGTGAGCTCGGAGCGCGGGAAGTGCGCGTCCAGTCCGAGCACGGAGCGTTCAAGCACGGAACCGAGCTCATCGAGTACCGAGGCGAGAGCCCATTCGCCGACTCCCGCTACGACAGTGAATGGCAGATTTTCGTCCCGACCGAGAAGACGACGCGCTTCCCGATGTCGCTGGGCAACATGACCATCGGCGTCGTCACGGAGGTGGGGCGGGATGTGACGCTCCTCAAGCCGGGCGACCGCGTCTATCGCCACTGCGGCATGCGCGAAACGCACGTCTGGGCGGAGACGGTTCCCAAGCTGCCGGATGGGATGTCGTGGCAGGCGGCGACATGCCATGACCCCCTCTCGTTCGCCATCGCCGCGCTGCGCGACGGGCATGTGCGGCTGGGCGACCACGTCGCGGTGTTCGGACTCGGCGCGATTGGGCTCCTCATCGCCCAATGCGCGCGGCTCCAGGGCGCGGCATCGGTCGTTGTCGTCGATCCCATCGAGCTGCGACGCGACCTGGCGATCCGTCAGGGGGCGGGGGCGGCGATCGATCCGACGACATCGGACGCAGGAGCCGAAATCCGCAAGCACGTCGGCAAACGCGGCGCAGACGTGTGCTTCGAGGTGAGCGGGAACTACACGGCGATGCAGCACGCGATCCGGGGCGTGGCGTTCGGCGGGAACGTCGTCGCCGTAGCGTATCCCGGCGAGTGCCGGGGCGGACTGAACTTCGGGCGCGAGGCGCACTTTAACATTCCCAACCTCATCTTCGCGCGCGGCTGCAGCGATCCGAACCGCGACCATCCGCGATGGAGCTGGCGGCGGCTCGAGGAGACCGCCTGGCGGATGCTGCTCGATGGCGCGTTCGACACGGATGGCATCGTGTACCCCATCGTCCCGTTCGAGGAGTCGGCGGACGCGTTCCGCGATCTGGTGGATCAACACCCGGAGCGGAGCATCAAGCTGGGCGTGAAGTTCGCATCGTGATGTGCCTGTGATGACTGGTGCTAATGGATGCGCCGAACACTGACCATCAGCGTACGTCGCTCCCGCGCAGGCGGGAGCCTAGAGACGCTGGATTCCCGCTTGCGCGGGAATGACGACGCAGACTAGACGCTTGAGCTACTTACGGTTACCCGCATGACCACTGTGACTGACCAGTCGGAGGATACGCCGTGAGCGCACGCAAACTCGCGCTGTTGGGTGGAACGCCGGTTGGCGCCCCGTCGCAGCAGCCGCATCCGAAGTTCTCGGAACAGGCGATGGATCGCGTCCGGCGTCTCTTGGAGACGGGCTCGACGGTCGGTCTGAGCAAAGGACATCCCGAGATCCGCGAGGCGGAGCAGTCCATCGCGGAATGGCAGGGAGTCCCGTACTGCCTCGGCACGTCATCGGGGCATGGGGCGCTGCACGCGGCTCTGATGGGGCTCGAAGTGACCGGCGGCGACGAGGTCATCACGACGCCCTACACCTGGGGCGCGTCGACGTCCTGCATCCTGCACAACGGCGCGGTTCCCGTCTTCGTCGATGTGGAACCGGAGACCGGCTTGCTCGATCCCGCCGCCATCGAACCCGCCATCACGGACAAGACACGCGCCATCCTCGCCGTTCACATCTACGGCCAGCCGGCGAACATGACGGCGATTCGTCAAGTCACCGACCGTCACGGTCTGGTCGTCATCGAGGACGGGAGCCAAGCGCACGGGTCGGTTCATCAGGGCAGGCGCGTCGGGCAATTCGGAGATGCAGCGGGGTTTTCGTGCATGGGCGGGAAGCTGCTCGCGTCGTCCGAGGCGGGCTACATGGTGACGCCCCACGCGAACGTCTACTGGAAGGCGTCGATGGGCTGCCAGCACATGGGTCGATGGGGCGAGGAGGGCTTCCCCGCCGAGCTCCGCCCTTACGTCGACTCGCTCGTTTACACGTACCGGCTGTCGCCGATCAACGCCGTCCTGCTGACGGAGCAGCTCCGCAAGCTCGACGCCGAGAACAAGGGCAGGAACGACAACGCGGGCATCTTCCGGGCAGCGGTTCAGGGCGTCGAGAGCTATCGCCTGCCCGACTACGGGCCGGGCGATCAGCCCGTCTACCACATGCTGACGGGCAACTTCGTGCCGGAGCACGCAGGCGTCAGCCGCGCGACCTACGCCGAGGCGATCCGCGCGGAGGGCGTCGGCATCTTCTCCTACGTCCCGTCCCCCATATCGACGTGGAAGCGGCTCGACCCGGACGCGCTCATGCCGCGAAGCATGTGGCAGGAGACGATCCGAGCCAGCGGACGGCGCTACGCTGACTGCCACCTGCCCAATTGCGAGCGCAAGGTCGCCCGTTCGCTCGAAATGGGTTGGAACTACACGACGCCGAATGCGGACGGAATGAGGCAACTCGCCGACGCGTTCATCAAGGTCGAGGAGAACCTGGCGGCGCTCCGCGACTACGAACGAAGCCGCTGACGCGACCGACACGAGGAGGACCGTATGGCGATCACCGGTGAGGTCGTCAAGGAATACCGGGAACGCGGGTTTGTCGTCGTGCGGGAGATGTTCTACCCCGCGACGGCGGCGCAGATGATCGACCACTACATGGCGATGCGCGCCGAAGGTCCCAAGCCGGGAGACTTCGGCGGAACGTCGGACCAGCCGGACGACCCGACGCACCAGTACCCGCGCATGATCCAGATGCACAACTGGGACGCGGCTTCGGGCGAATGGGCGACCTGTCCGCCGCTGTGGGAGGCGGTCTCGGCGCTGCTCGATGACACGCCCAAGCTCATCCAGACGATGCTCTACTTCAAGCCGCCGGGAGGCAGAGGGCAGGGGCTCCACCAGGACGAGCAGTACATCACGATCGATCCGCTGATCGGGGTGTGGGTCGCGCTCGACCGGTCGGACCGCGACGTGGGTCAGATGGTCGTCGTGCCCGGCTCGCATCGGTCGGGGCTGTATCCCGTCGAAGCGGCGGACACGTCCGTCTCGTTCGTCGGAGCGCAGACGAGCCTGCCCGCTGGTTCGCAAGTCGTTGGCGTCGATATGGACCCGGGAGACGCGCTGCTGTTCCACGGCAGAACCATCCACGGCTCCTACGCGAACACGACGAAGGACCGCTGGCGGCGCAGCTTCATCTGCCACTACATTGGCGAGCACTCGCAGCGGTTCGACGCCGCGTCGGGAACCCACGTATCGCATGTCAAAGGATGACCGCGCAGGGGCAGGCTCCGTCGGAATGGGGCGGAGCCTTCCCGACGCGCCGGACCTCGACGCCGCCGAACGCTCCCGGCTCGCCGAGGATTACGCGCGGTTCCGCCGCTCTGCCTTGCCTGCAAACCTGACCGAGTACGTCCTGAACTGCTACGGGATCGCGCTCGACTCGCGGTACGGGCCCTATCCGATCAAGAACCCCTTCGGCAAAGCGTCGGGGCAACTCTCGCTGCAGGCGTCGCAGGTGCGCGCCGATGCTGACGCGGGCTTGGGGTTCGTCGTGCTCAAGACGGTCATCGCGCAGGACGCATCGGGCTCCCAGTCGATGAGCGCGTGGGCGATCCACGAGACGCGCATGGTCCCCGAGCGGATCGTCGGACAGGACGGCACGCAGGGCTGGACGATCACCTGGAAGGGAAGAGGCTGGTCGGGGACGTTTGACGAGTACCTCGCGCTGTTCCGCGACGCGCTGCGGATCGGCGCCGAAGCCGGCATGCTCGTCGTCCCATCGTGCAAGTACCACCTGCCGGAACGCTCCGACGAACGCTGGCGAACCGAGGAGTACGCCTACACGACCGTCCGACTGCTCGAAGTCTGGCAGGCGGAGATGGGCTCGACGCCCATGCCGATCGAGAAGGACTTCAGCCCGACGCTCGCTGGCGACGACCGCTCCGGTGACAAGGCGCGCATCCTCGACTGGGTGCGGTCGGTCCCGGCGTTCATTCGGGAGGCGGTCGGCGTCTCAGCCGACGGCTCGCCGCGTGTCCAGGTCGGCTTGAAGCTGATGAACGCGATGTTCGACGACGAATTCCAGTTGGAGATGCTCCGCGCCGCCGCCGAGGTCGCCGATTGGATCGTCTATGCGAACCGTCTGTTCGATCCGATCCGCGCGTTCGACGGCAAGGTGGGCGTCGCCTACGGAGGACCCGACCTGAGCGCTCGGAACCTGCGCGTGTTGTCCGCCGTCCGCGCGGCGATCCGACGCGGAGAGTTCCCGGACCTCCCGCCGATCAGCGCGACGGGCAACATCCTGACTGGAAGAACCGCTGTCGAGTACGCCCTTGCCGGCGCTGAGAGCTTCCAGATGCACACGCTCTTTCAGCTTCCGTCAGACGCCCTCGGCGGCAGACGCGGGTCGAAGAGCGCCCGGGCGCTCAACTGGCTTCTGTTCGAGCCGACGAACGGCTTTCTCGCCTGGATGTGCTATCTTCGTCGTCGCCTTGAGCTCCGAGGCAGCAGCGCCTTCTGCATGCGGAATCTACTGGACGCCGTGGATTGAGTGTCCATGCGGCTCGACGGCTGGCGGAGGGCATCCCATGAAACCTCGTATTCCGCACGCCCGTTTTGCCTTGCGTAACCACACGCGATGATTCCTGTTGGGCTGGCTAGTTTGCCTGTTTTGTACGCTAGCCAGCCTTGTTTGACCCCGCCGTTCGGGTTTCCCGATCCTTGCGTTGTAGCCGCTTGACCTGCAGGTCCGGCTGACTTCCACTATCCTCGTGTCTCAGTCAGGCGAGGTCTTCGCCTGTCGGTGGGGTGCAAACAGTCCTTGACGCTGAATATCTCTCGAAGGAGCAGACCCGATGGACTGGGGGTTGGGTGTGTTCGTGCGTCGAGTCTCCCGCTGTGCCGTGCTCGCGGGCATGGCGCTTGCCATGCTCTATCTCTCGGAAGGGCACGCTTGGGGACAGGGCTGAGTGCTCATCCGCCAAAACGGGCCCGTGTTTGGCTTGTCCGCGTCCGCGTATCTCGATCCCGGCAGTTGGGAATGGTCCCTTGCATACCGCACGCTCGATTCGAGCCGCCGCTTCCGAGGGAGCTTCGAGCAGTTCGAGCGTGAGGACTTCGGTACGTACGTCGTCAATCAGCAGAGGATGGCAGACGTCAGCGCGACCTACGCGGTGTCAAAGCGAGTCAGCGTCGGACTCGGTGTGCCGGTCGTCCAGGCGTCGTGGGGCACCCCGAACCTGAAGATCGAGCCCGGAAAGCCCAGCACGCTCACCGACGGACCTCGGAACAACCAGGTCGGGCGGGGCATCGGCGACGTGAGCGCCAAAGCCCAAGCGTGGCTGTTCAAGCCCGCTGACCACGCCACCGGCAACGTCGCGCTCAGCCTGGGCGTGAAAGCCCCACGGGCGACGCGCACGTCAAGGATATCTATCCGGACATCGACGGCCTGAACTGGGGCGTCAAGGCGATCGACCAGTCCGTCCAGCCGGCCGATAGTGGCTGAGGCATCCTCGCCGAGATGAGGGCGTTCAAGAGCCTCGGCAAGACGACCTTGTTCGCCGACGGAAACTACCTCGCCAATCCACGCGATACCAACGGAACCCCATCGCTGATCGTCGGGCTGGGCCGTTCGGGCGTCAAGGGACCCGATGGGAAGCCCCTCAGCTACGAGGAGATCGTCAGCTCCGAGCAGTTCAAGAAGAACGCCTACGCGGCATCCGACACGCCCAACTACCGGCGCATGCAGAACTCCGTCCCCGACCAGTACCTCGTACGGGCTGGCGTGGGATACAGCGCTTGGGAGAACGTCGGCATCACCGCCGCGTTGCGGATCGAAGGTCTGCAGCGGTACGACCTGATCGGGGAGAGCAACGGGTTCCGCAGGCCCGGACGGCAGATCTCCATCGAGCCGGGTGTCTCCTACTCCGATGGGCGCGGCACGTGGACGCTGAACGTGCCGATCGCCGTTCGGCAGAACCGGTTCCCAGACCCGTATACGCGGAGTCGGGGCGACGCGACGTTCCCCGACTACATCGTGCTGATGGGGTATTCCCGTCGCTAGGTGGACGTGGGAACGAGGCGCATCGTTACTGGGCACTCATCATGTTCTCGATGCTGGCAGCGAGCTGCGGGTTCAGCTCGAAAGCTCGGCGGAGAGCGAAACGGGCGCTCTCGATATCGCCCAACCCGCGCGATGCGATGGCGAACCCCAAGTGAGCGTCGGCGCGGTTCTCGTCGATGAGGATCGCGTTCGCGTAGAGCTCGCGGGCGCGACTGAAGTTGCGCGTGCGGACGTGCGCGGAGGCAAGGACGGAGAGCCACTCGGCATTGTCTGGCGTCGACCTCACGGCGCGCTCCATGTGCTCCACTGCCTCGGAGATGTCGGTCGACAACGCGATGGAGCCGAGAAGGAACTGAGCGTCGGCGAAGGTGGGATCCGCCTCGACGGCGCGTCGCGCCAGCGCTTCCGCTTCTTCGGGCTCTCCGCGCTGCAGGGCGAGAACGGCGAGATTGTGCCAACCCTCGGCGAAGGTGGCGTCGAGATCGACCGCGCGCGCGTAGAGAACCTGCGCCGATTCGTGTTCCTCATCGCGAACCGCGAGGTTCGCCGCCGAGAAGAGGACCGCAGACGCCCGCTGAAGGATGCCGTGCTGCCGCAGGTCCTCTTTCGCTGACGAGAACATGGCTTCCCAGGCGTGCGCCTCTTGCCAGTCGCCGTCTTCGACCGCCAGAGAGCAGAGATTGAGGAGGGATTGCGCCCGCAGCCCAGCCGCTTCGAGACGCGTGTCGCCGTCCAGACTCTCCAACGCGTGAACGATATGGCGTCGAGCGTTGCCCCGTTCGCCAGAGGAGCCCAGCAGGATCGCGAGCCCCAGCCGCGCCTCGGGGAAGTCCGGAGCGGCGGCAACGATGGTGTCGAGCTTCTGCCGCGCCGATTCGGTATCTCCGCGCTCGATGTCAGCGAGCGCCATCTCGAACTGATGTCGCGCGTCGCGGAACCTCATGAGTTGCCTTGGTTGCTGGGCTCAAGGCTCGCCAGTGCGGACTGGAGATCGGGGAAGCGTTCGAGCACCGCCGTCAACTGCGAGAGCTCCAACAACCTCGCGATGTCGCTGGTCCCACCGACGACCGCCATGCGTCCACCTCGCGTGCGGGCATGGGACTGTGCATACACGAGCGCTCCGAGTGCCGAGCTATCCATACGTCGCACTTCGTCGATGACGACGATCAGGGACGGGGTCTCGCGCTCCGAGCTGTCGATGGCGTGCTCGAGCGCCGAGC
>VGLH01000121.1 GCA_016866785.1 Candidatus Poribacteria bacterium | reverse complement strand
CGATCATGACGCGCCCGGCTGTGCTCACATGGCGGCTGTGGCGAGCTCGCTGCGCGGCGTTGCAGCGTCGGTGAAGACGCTCTCCTTGCCGGAGCTGGCAGAGAAAGGCGATGTGTCGACACTTCGACCCCTCGCGGATTCGGTGAGAGGCGCGCCCTCCCTCGACCGCGCGGCAACGCGCGCTAAGCCGTTCGATGTCCTGAGCAAGCGCCGGGTTCCAGGCGGCATCACGAAGCTCGTCAATGCTGCGCTAGGTGGGAACGAATCTGAAGTGCGAGATGAACACCAAGGACGGTCTGTCGGCTTCGAGGAACCGATGCCATGGCACTCACCCGTGCATGGGGCCGAACTGCTTGATGAGATCGTCGACATAGTGAAGCGGTACGCCGTGTTGCCGGATGGAGCAGCCGAGGCGATTGGGTTGTGGATACTGCACGCCTATGTGTTCTGCTTGCACAGCGTCACGCCGCGCTTCGGTATCGTGTCGCCGACCAAGCGGTGCGGGAAGTCGCTGCTACTCGCGGTTGTGGCGAGCCTCGCGCAGAGGGCTCTTTCCACAGCGAATGTGACGACGGCGGCTGTGTTCGTGCCATTGAGCAGCACTGCCCGACATTGCTCGTCGACGAAGCCGACCTGTTCCTGCAGGCGGTATACCGCGCTATCGTGATGGATATGGCACGCAAGCCCCGCACTGCGACTGTCGAGCGGTGGCGAGCAGACCGAGCTGGAGCCATGGCAGACGTACGTGCCGTTGCGCTCGTTGGAGGTAGGACCATCTCGACGTCCTCAGCAATGCCGACCCAGAGGTCCCCGAAGTCCTCAACGACCGGCAGTCGGACAATTGGCGAGTCCTATTGGCGATAGCCGACCCATCTTGGGCAGGTTTTAGGCAACACCTTGCCACCATCGCTTGCTGTAACTGGATTCGATAGCGACTTCCAATCGCTAGGTCGCAGGTTCGAATCCTGCCGGGCGTGCCAAGACGAGCCCTGCCGCAGCCAGTTCTACCCGTGTGGCGCGCCGGACGCATCGATCCAGACCTGCTCGTGCCGTTGCCGCGATGGCATTCGGCGGTCTGTTTCGTCGGTTCATCGCTCAGTCGAAGCTCGTCCAGTTGTGGGGGCGGTCTCGAACCCGACCCTACTGCCGCCTATCCGCCTATTTCCAAAATGAGCCATTCGGTCAGAAGCGTTCCGACCCACGGTCGCCGACTGAGAGTAGCCGAGTGAAATGGTCTTGATTTTGTCGCGAACCTTCGATAGGGTTCCGGCTGTCGACAGTGTGGCGTACGGAGTCGAGGTGCGTCACAGCCACAGCATGGTATCCTGCAAAGACGAGGATGGAATCGGAAGCCGGTGGGGCTGCGCGATCACGGCATACGACCTGCCCGGGTCTGGTCGTCGGCACAAGTGACCGACGGCATGCCGCCTGGTCGCCGTAATAGAGACTGCGACTCATATTCAGTTTCAGTGCGCGGGCGCTGGCAGGAGCGCTTTCCGTGCGACTGCACCCGAAAAGGGCCGCTCGATGGCTAAGTGGTTTCCCCACAACGTCTCGACGTTCGGTGGAGACATCGATTCCCTGTTCTGGCTGATCTTCTGGGTCGGACTCGCGTGGTTCGTGCTCGCCGAAGGGCTGATCCTCTACTTTGTCATCCGGTACCGGCGCGGCAAATCGCAGAAGGCGGCGTACATCACAGGGGTTCCCTGGAGGCAGTCTGCGTGGATTCTGGTACCGGCAGCCGTCGTGCTGGTTCTCGACCTGGCGGTCGACGCCATGGGCGCGCACGCCTTCGAGGCGGTCAAGGGAGAGTCGCCGCAGCCCGATGTGCGGCTCCGACTGACCGGTGAGCAGTTCGGGTGGAACATCACCTATCCCGGTCCCGACGGCGTGTTCGACACGCCGGATGACCTGGTGATGCTCTACGAGATGCACGTCCCCGTGAACAAGACGGTGGCGATCGCGCTCGGATCGAAGGACGTCATCCATAGCTTCTTCGTCCCCGCGCTGCGGCTCAAGCAGGATGCTCTGCCAGGTCGGGAGATCCCGGTTTGGTTCAAGGCAACCGAACCCGGTGACTACGAAATCCTCTGCGCCGAGCTCTGCGGCTTTGGTCACACCAAGATGCGAGGGATGCTGACGGTTCACACCGATGAGAGCTACGCCCAGTGGGTGCGCGAGAACTGGGAGCAGTGATGCGACGGGCTTCACGCCGGGGAGACGATGATGTCTGAGACGGGTCACGCTGAACCCACTAGCTTCTTTCGGCGATACATTTTCTCGACGGATCACAAGGTCATCGGGAAGCAGTACCTGTTCCTGGGCATGGTGATGGCGCTGCTCGGGGGCTTGATGGCGTACGTGATGCGATGGCAGCTCGCGTGGCCCGGTTCCCAAGTGCCCGGAGCCGCGCTCCTCTCCGAGCCCGCCGTCGTGGACGGCGTCGTGACGCCGCCCTTCTACAACGCGCTCGTGACGATGCACGGAACGATCATGGTGTTCTTCGTCGCGATGCCCATCCTGCTGGGAGCGTTCGGCAACTATCTCGTCCCGCTGATGATCGGCGCGCGAGACATGGCGTTCCCACGGCTCAACATGCTGTCGTTCTGGATTCTCTTCACGGCGAGCTCCGTGATGATGATTTCCTTCTTCGTGCCGGGAGGCGCGGCCGCTGGCGGATGGACGGCATACCCTCCGTTGTCGGCGAGACCCCTGCTCAGCGGCGTCAACTG
The DNA here is from genome assembly GCA_016866785.1 of Candidatus Poribacteria bacterium. Taxonomy (NCBI): domain Bacteria; phylum Candidatus Poribacteria; species Candidatus Poribacteria bacterium. The sequence continues at coordinate 9,650 of VGLH01000121.1, read as the reverse complement.
GGGCATGAATCTCTGGATTCTGGGGCTCGCCCTGGAGTTCAGCGCGTTCCTGCTGGGCGGCGTCAACCTTCTGACGACCGTCGTAACGATGCGCGCTCCCGGAATGACGATGTGGCGGCTGCCGATGATGGTGTGGATGCAGCTCACCGCAGCCATCATCTTCATGCTGTCCGTCGGACCCACGATTGCCGGGGCGATCCTTCTGCTCCTCGACCGCGTCGTGGGAACCGGTTTCTTCGTCCCGCAGCAGGGCGGCGATCCGCTCCTCTGGCAGCACCTCTTCTGGTTCTTCGGCCATCCCGAGGTCTACGTCATCCTGCTGCCGGGCATCGGCGTGCTGGCAGAGGTTCTGCCTGCCTTCTCGCGCAAGCCGATCTTCGCCTACAAGATGATCCTCTATTCGATCTTCGTCGCGGGGGTTCTCAGCTTCCTCGTATGGGCGCACCACATGTTCGTGAGCGGCATGAACCCGACGCTCGTCATGCCCTTCAGCGTGGCGACGATCCTCATCTCCGTGCCGTTCACCATCGTCATCTTCGCGCTCATCGCGACACTGTGGGGCGGCTCGATCCAGTTGCCGACGGCGATGCTCTATGCGCTGGGAACGCTGACGATGTTCATCATCGGCGGCATCACGGGCATCTTCAACGGCTCCGCGCCGGTCGATATCTACATCCACGACACCTACTTCGTCGTGGCACACTTCCACTACACGCTCTTCCCGACCGTTCTGCTCGGAGGGTTGGCGGGGTTCTACTTCTGGTTCCCCAAGATGTTCGGCCGGATGCTGAACGAGACGCTCGGCAAAATCCACTTCTGGCTGACGCTCATCAGCTTCAACGCGGTGTTCCTGCCCATGTTCGCCTTGGGCATCGGGGGCCACGTGCGGCGCATCTACGATCCGAGCACCTACGACCTCCTGAAGCCGCTCCATGGGATCACCACCTTCGTCACCATCGCGACGGTGTGTCTGCTGCTTTCTCAGATCCCGTTCCTCATCAATATCGTGGTGTCGCTGACACGGGGCGAGCGAGCCGCGGCGAACCCGTGGCGCGCGAACACCCTCGAATGGTCGACGGCCTCGCCGCCGCCGCACGAGAACTTCGTCGGCGATCCGGTCGTCATGCGCGGGCCCTACGAATACAGCGTGCCGGGAGCCGATCAGGACTGGTTGCCGCAGATGCAAGACGCCGACACAGCGACAACTCGGTGACGAGGCGGCCACTGTAAGGAGGGACGGTTACATGTCGGAAGCGTCTGTGATGACCGAAGGCTCCTCTGCCCATCACGCGGCTGAGGGCGGTCCCAAGTCGAAGATGGCGCTCTGGTGGTTCCTGGCGTCGGAAGTCATGGTGTTTGGCGGATTCCTGGCAGCCTACATCCTCTTCCGCGAGGCGGCGCACGGCGCGTGGAACGAGCTCGCGGAGCACCTGAGCGTCCCGCTGGCGACCTTCAACACGCTGCTGCTCCTGACGAGCAGTCTGACCATCGTCAAGGCGCTGGACGCGGCGAAGGCAGGACGGCACATCGCCGCGCGGAACAACCTCGCGATCACCATCCTGCTGGGCATTGGCTTCCTGGTCGTCAAGGGCATCGAGTACTCGACGGAGATCTCCCACGGCTTCACGCCGCTGGCAGGAATGTTCTGGTCGTTCTACTACACGTTGACGGGGCTCCACGGACTCCACGTCATCGTGGGCATCGTCATCAACCTGTCGATGCTCGTGTCGATCATGCGCAAGGGAGAGCGGTTCAAGGCGGGGAACCGTGTCGAAGCCGCCGGGCTCTACTGGCACTTCGTCGACGTCGTGTGGGTGTTCCTGTTCCCGTTGCTGTACCTGTCCCACTGAGTCGCGGAACCGGAGGCTACGCGAATGGCACACAAAGCTGGCATGGCGTACGTGGCGGTGTGGGCGTGGCTCGTCATCTTGCTCTTCGTGAGCGTGGCGGCTGTCTATCTGCCGTTTGGGAGCACGATCACGACGGCGCTCATCTTCCTCGTGGCGACCGTGAAGGCGGTTCTCATCGGGACCTACTTCATGCACCTGCGCGAGGAGAGCCGCCTGGTGCGCTCGCTCGCGATCATCCCGGTGATTCTGTTCCTCATCATGCTGGTTTCGCTGATCCCGGACATCGTCGTCAACACCGGCGTTCACAACGCGAGCGCTGTGAGCCATTAGGAAGACGACATGCAGAGCGGCGTAGGCATCGACAAGCGCGTGTTCGGCCTGGTGGTCGCGCTCGGAGCGGAGTCGATGCTGTTCGCCGGCCTGACCAGCGCCCATCTCATCCTGAGGGGCAGCGTGGAGGGTTGGCCCCCTGCGGACCAACCGCGCCTGCCCATCGAGATGACGGCGCTCGCGACGCTCGCGCTGCTCGCCAGCGGCGTGACTGTCTGGCGCGCCACCGTCTGCGCCCGCGAAGGATCGACGCCGCGTCTGCTCCGATGGCTGGGCTTGACGACCCTCCTCGGCGTCGCGTTCCTATCCATTCAGGGCGTCGAGTGGATCCGCCTGATCGCCCAGGGGCTGACGCTTCGCTCAAGCCTCTACGGCGCGCTGTTCTATGCGGTCATCGGGTTCCACGCCCTTCACGTCGTCGTCGGCGTGCTGGCGCTCGCGTACCTGCTATCGCGGTCAGGCACTGGCCGGTACTCGTCGGGGGAGCCCATCCCCGTGGTTCTCGGCGCGGTGTACTGGTGCTACGTCGTGGGTCTGTGGCCCCTCCTCTATGCCCTGGTGTACCTGCTATGAGCCGTATGCGACGCCTGTTCCATGCCCTGACTTCGCTCATGCTGCTCAGCGCGGCATCGGCAGCGCATGCCTGCCCGATGTGCTTCGGCAAGATCAGTGAGGACGCGATCCGCCGGTACTTCATGAGCTACGCGATCCTGTCTGCATTGCCGCTCGCGGTGATCGGCGGCGTCATCGGTTGGCTGGTGCGCGCCCAACGAGTCGCGCGCCGCGCGGTTGCTGATCCGAAGCCATAGTTCGCCTCGCCCCGAACCCTTCGCGCCGCTGCCTAGCCAGTCCAGAAGACGTACACCGGCACGTGCAGCACTACGCCCAGCGTCGCCCAGAGGCAGCCCACGACGAAGTCGCCCAGGATGAGCCCGAAGAAGAACGGAATCGAGCGGCGGTATCCGGTCACGCCGGTGAAGCGCAGGGCGAACCACTTTGCCCCCGACGCGAGGATCAGCGGGAAGAACATCCGTCCTACCTCCCACCCGCCGGAGATGACATACCCGACCGGATGGAGGGGCCACCACAGGTAGCGGACACGGACTGCCGAAAGCGCGAGCGTCAGCAGAAACCCGGCTGCCATGAAGACGGCTTCCGGCGGCTTCCATTCCGTCGGCGATTGGAGCCGGTTCTCGAGCAGGTTCAGCGCCGTTGACGCAGCCCACGACCGCTCTGGATACGAATCGATACCGAGCTCGTAGGCGTCGTGGAGGTACGCCCAGAAGCCCGCTACGGACCCGAGCGCAGCCGCCAGAAGGATCGCGACGGGCAGACCTCGCGGATGCAGACCAGCCCGGTCGGCGAATCGGTACGCTTCGAGCTGACCCGGCATTGGGTTCTCACGCATCGAGTAGCTCAACGTCCACGAGAGCAAGCCGAACCCGATCACGTTCGAGTTGCCTAGACGGCGCGTCCCGAGCAGCTTGATCAGGATGGAGTCGGGCGTCGCGTCCGGCAGCGTGCATGCGGGCGGACCCAGTTCCGCGCGGATCCGGGTGATGGCGGTCGACATGGCGAGGTAGAGCAGAAAGAACGGGATCAGCACCCAGAACGACATGCCGAGATACCGCCCGAACGCCGTCAAGCCCAGTACCCCGACCAATGAGCCGTACAGCGCGAACCGGTACGACATCGGTTCCTCATCGTCTTCCGGCATCCGGCGCGCCCGTATCGCTTCGCCCAGCACGCGCCGGAAGTAGCGCCTGCCCGTCCAGATCGAGACAAGCAGCAGCGCCATCCACCCGCCGCTCACCTGAGCTCCCCAATAGGGGAACTGCGGCAACCCTCGGAAACCCATCGCGCTCCCGAAGACGCGCTCGAGCTGCCAGACCAGGTGGAACACCCACGTCGAGACGATGAGGTCGAGCGGCATCAGGTAGCCCATGCCCACGGCAAAGGGGTAGAGCGTCGAGTAGAGGTACTCGACCGCGTTCCATGGCTTGCCCGTGAAGAACCGGTCCAGGTTGAACGGCTGCACCGGCACGCGTGGCACGGTGGGAATCCACACATGCACCTGGTTGATGGCGCTCACGAGCGCCGCGACGCCGAATCCCGCCCAGAGCAGCGGATTGCGCAGAAGCGGAATCGGCTCATCTGTACGTGTCACTTCGCACGGAAGCTGCGCGATGGGGTAGGTCAAGCGTTCGTGCACCATCCACTGACGCCGGATCAGGCTGTTGACGCACAGCATCGTGAAGATCAGCAGCACGACATACACCGACCACCCGAGCGCTCTCGGAGCCCAGACGGCAATATACCCCGGTGTGTAGAGGCTCGAATCCCCCTCGTAGTACCCGCGCAGCACGGTCTTGTCGCCCACAGTCAGCGCCGGAGGGAAGTGGCGCGTGAACAGGTTCGCCCAGTCGTTCTCCGGCGTCGCATCCCAAGTGCCGTTGGCGCAAAGGGAGATGAGGCACTTGATCATGTCGGTGCCGTTGAGCGCCGTCGATGTGACGAGCATCGCGTAAAGGGTCAGGAGTTCCCGCTGCTGGAGTGCATACCGAGGCGCCAGCGCCCGGAACCCATCGTTGGCGAGGACGAGTGCAAAGAGGATCGTGACGACGTTGGCGAACAGCGCCAGGTCCGTGATCTCGATGTCGAGCGTGCTGCTGAGAGGCGTCTGCCAGAAGCAGTTGAGGACGACCAGTGCCGCGCCGAGGACGAGCGTCCGAGGCGTGACAAACGCATGAGAACCCTCGCGTGCTGCTGCACTCGACGCTGCCTGTCGCTGGATGTCCATGTGAGTTGGTGGGACCGATCCGCCTCGACCAGGATGCCGTCCGGACGCCGACGCAGTATAGCACCGCGTGCTCGCTCGAGTGTCGTCGGCGCCGCGCGATTCGGCGGACCGGACGCCATCGGTTGCCGGGCTCCACTCCGTCCCGCTACAATGCCGACGGACATCCGCCACGGTTCCAACGCACATCGACCTCTAGAACCGATATGAAACGACTCCTCGACCTCGCCGGGGCTCCCACGCTCCCGGACTTCGACGCACAGTCCGAAGCCGCATTGACGCGGAGCCGCCGCGTCTATGTCGAGAGCTTCGGATGCCAGATGAACGTCAGCGACACGGAGATCATTCGGTCGCTGCTGGTCGACGCGGGCAACGTCTGCGTCGATGAACCCGAGGCTGCCGACGCCGTCCTGCTCAACACGTGCGCGGTGCGCGACCACGCTGAGGAACGCGTGTTCGGCAGACTCGCCGAGCTCCAGCGTCTACGAGGCACGAACCCGGACGTCATCTTCGGGGTCTGCGGATGTATGGCGCAGCATCTTAAGGAGCGCATCGTCGAGCGTGCGCCGCATGTCGATCTCGTCATCGGACCCGACGCGTACCGCCAGTTGCCGGAGGCGCTCGACCGAGCCGCAGAGGAACCCCAGTTCCGCGTCCGGCTCGACCACGCGGAGAGCTACGACGGCGTCGATCCGATCCACGACGGCGGCATCCGGGCATGGCTCACGATCCAGCGGGGATGCGACAAGTTCTGCACGTTCTGCATCGTGCCGTTCGTGCGCGGCAGAGAGCGGAGCGTTCCTCTGGGACGGCTGGTCTCCCAAGCGGAGCAGCTCGCGGGCAAGGGCGTCAAAGAGATCACGCTCCTCGGTCAGACCGTCAACTCCTACCACGACGGCGAACGCGACTTCGCCGCGCTCCTTGAAGCCGTCGCCGACGTGCCGGGCATCGAGCGCGTGCGGTTCACATCGCCCCATCCGTCGGACGCGACCGACGCGATGATCCGGGCCATGGGCGCGCATCCGAGGGTTTGCTCGCACGTGCATCTGCCGCTCCAGTCCGGCTCCGACGACGTGCTGGCACGCATGCGCCGTTCCTACACCGTCGAGGAGTACCTGCGGATCGTAGACGCGCTGCGGACGCACGTGCCGAACGTCGCCATCACGACGGACATCATCGTCGGGTTCCCCGGCGAGACCGACGAAGACTTCGACGCGACGTGCCGCATCCTGGAGTCGGTGCGGTACGACAATGCGTTCCTCTTCCAGTACTCGCCGCGCGAAGGCACGACCGCGCACCGCAAGCTCGCCGACGACGTTCCCGCCGAAGCCAAGGCGTCGCGACTGCGGCACGTCATCGAGCTGCAGGAGTCCGTCTCGCTGGACATCTACCGGTCGCGAGTCGGCACACGGCAGACGGTTCTCGTCGAGGGACCTTCCCGCCGGGACCCCGCGCACTACTTCGGCAAGACGGACGACTTCAAGACGTGCGTTTTCCCACGCGGCGCATCGGAGCCCGGAGACCTCGTCGATGTCATCGTCGAGAGCGCGTCCGCGCACACCCTCTTGGCCCGCCAGGCTTGACGGATTCCCGTCGCGAGATATCCTTTGCAGGGATCGTAAGGATTCCCATACGAGCCCTATGGCACCGCTATGAGAGGAAGACCTTGTGAGCACTGGGACGCGCATCGAAACCGACAGCATGGGCGAAATGCATGTACCGAGCGACCGCTACTGGGGGTGCCAGACCCAGCGCTCGCTTGAGAACTTCAAGATCGGGTCGGAACGCTTTCCGCGCGAGTTCATCCGCGCTTTCGGGATCATCAAGCAGTCAGCCGCCGAAGTGAACGCGGAGCTCGGCGTCCTCGACAAGGGCATCGCCGATCTGATCGTCAAGGCGGCGCAGGAAGTCATCGGCGGGAAGCTGGACGACCACTTCCCGCTCGTCGTCTGGCAGACCGGCAGCGGCACGCAGACGAACATGAACGTGAACGAGGTCATCTCGAACCGCGCCATCGAGATGGTCGGCGGCGAGGTCGGCAGCAAGAAGCCCGTCCATCCCAACGACCACGTCAACAAAGCGCAGAGCACCAACGATGCCTTCCCGACGGCGATGCACATCTCCGCCGCCGAGCAGATCCACAACAAGCTGATCCCGTCGCTCGGGCGGTTCCGCGACGTGTTCGCCGAGAAGGCGGAGGCGTTCAAGGGGATCATCAAGATCGGGAGAACGCATCTGCAGGATGCCACGCCCCTGACGCTCGGGCAGGAATTCTCCGGCTACGTCGCGCAGATCGACTACGGCATCCAGGCGCTGAACCACGTTCTGGGCAGACTCTACGAGCTCGCGCTGGGCGGCACGGCGGTAGGAACCGGCATCAACGCCCACAAGGACTTCGCCGTCAAGTCGGCGGCGGCGATTGCGGAGAAGACTGGCTTGCCGTTCGTCACGGCTCCCAACAAGTTCGAGGCGCTCGCGGCGCACGACGCCATCGTTCAGGCGTCCGGCGTCCTCAAGACGGTTGCGTGCAGCCTGCACAAGATCGCCAATGACATCCGATGGCTCGCCAGCGGACCCCGCTGCGGCATCGGCGAGCTCCGCATCCCGGAGAACGAGCCTGGTAGCAGCATCATGCCAGGCAAGGTGAACCCGACCCAGGCGGAAGCGATGACGATGGTCGTCGCGCAGGTGATCGGCAACGACGCGGCGATCGCCTTCTCCGGCGCGCTGGGGAACTTCGAGTTGAACGTCTACAAGCCGGTGATGGCGGTCAACGTGCTCCAGTCGATCCGGCTGATCGCCGACGTCTGCGACTCGTTCCGCGAGAACTGCGCCATCGGCATCGAGGCGGACACGGCGCGCATCAAGTCGCTCGCCGAGCAGTCCCTGATGCTCGTCACGGCGCTGTCGCCGCACATCGGATACGACAACGCCGCCAAGGTCGCCAAGACGGCGTACCTCGAGAACAAGACGCTCCGGCAGGTCGTCCTGGAGCAGAAGCTGCTCGACGAGGCGACGCTGGACGCCGCCCTGCAGCTCGAGAAGATGGTGTAACACACCGACAGGTCGTAGGGGCGACGCGGTGCGTCGCCCCTACGAATCGCGGTACGCCAGTGCCGTCGACCGCCTACCCGATCCGGTCCAACCACCCCTTCAGCACGCGTGCCATCTCGTCGAACACGTCCTCGTCCGTGCTGCGCCCGCGCTTCTGCACCTTGAACCCGTGATCCGCCGTCTGGAGCAGGTGGAGCGTCGCTCGGTCGCCTAAACCCGCGCACACGGGCTCCAGCAGGTCCAGCTTCGCCAGGTCGTCCCGCGTTCCCGACAGGAACAGCATGGGAACCGTGATCTTCGGCAGATGCTCTGCCCGCGCCGTGGAAGGGCTTCCGGCGGGATGCAGCGGAAACGAGAAGAAGACGAGCCCTCGCACTCCTTCGATGGGCGACTCCGCCGCCGCCAGCGACGACATGCGCCCGCAGTAGGAGTGTCCTCCGACAATCAGCGGCAGCGCCGCGCATCGCTCGCGCGCCGTCTTCGCAGCCTGCCGGACCGTCGCCAGGGCGACCGCCTCGGATTCGCGTCCGCCGCCGCGTTCCATGTAGGGCATGTTGTAGCGCAACGTCGCGATGCCGACAGCGGCGCAGCTATCGGCGATGCTCTGCAGCGTTCGATGCCGCATGTTCGTGCTCGCGCCGTGCCCTAGCACCAGCACGGCGGCGGGCTCCGGCGGAACCATCAGGATTGCAGATACGTCCCCCTTCTCCGGCGTCGCCTCGAACCTGAGCTCGTGCGTCTCGACTCCCATGCGACCAGCCCTCCTCGTCATCTGTCATGGACGTCGCCACGCCACGCCGCCACGGTGTTCCTGATTCATGCTGAGATTGCTGTTGATGTCTTCTGGGAATCATAACGAGAGGGATCGCGCATGGCACGTCCCCGCTCGTATCGCCACGACGTTCGTTGTCCGCATTGCGGCTCCAATTGGATGGTCAAGGACGGGAAAGCCAATGGGAAACAGACGTTTCTTTGCCGTGAGTGTCACCACCGCCACACCCCGGAGGCTCAACGGCACGTCTACCCCGAAAAGGTGCGCCAACAAGCCGTCACGATGTATTGCGAAGGAACCAGCATCGAGGCGATCAGCCGCGTTCAGTCGGTGAAAGTCGGAACCGTGACGTCGTGGACAAAAAAAGCCCGACGGGCATTAGCGGACATCCAACGGCGCATGGCTGCCGTCGCTCCGAAGACGGAGGATTCTACGGAGGATTCCCCCGACGCCCGCCCGCCGGAGAAGCAACTGACGCCAGATGGCATCGAAGACGCCCATTGCGCACCACGCCTGGAAATGGCGATGGATCGTGCTGTCATCGCCGTATTCCTTGGGGATTCGGTTCCACTGGCAGCCAGTGCGCAGCTTGTAGACAACCCCGTCCAACACCGGGCGAAGCGGCACACGCTTGCGGTCTTGCCGATGTCGAGGATACTCGCGGCTCAGAATCTCCTCGATGATCTCCCACACGTCGTCGGGAACCGCCCAGATCGTCGGTTCCGGCTTGGCATCGTCGGTCGTTTGCACGCGATAGACGCCTGAATCGACGAACTCACAGGAGACTATCGGATAACTGCATTCGTCGATTGAGATAGACTCTTAGCGGTCTGCCATCGTGATGGTC